>NZ_JBXASU010000019.1:0-100891 GCF_058809705.1 Cupriavidus sp. MPR-AND1C
GGCCGGCGTAGCCGATACGCCCGAGCGATCCAGGCCGGCAACCAGCGCGCCATCGGTGTACGGGTCAACCTTGCCGGTACGCGCACCATCGGTGTAGGCATCGAATCCGCGCGCCGGCGAAGCCGAAACGCCCGAGCGGTCCAGGCCAGCGATGCGGGCGCCTTCGGTGAAGGTATCCAGCTTGCCGCTGCGAGCGCCGTCGGTGAAGGCGTCGGTTGAACGGAAGTCGTAGCCATACTTGTCGGCGGGCACCGAGGTGCGGAATTCATAGCCGTACTTGTCGCCGGCGAGGGTGTCCTTGGCAGAAGCGGCCTGGGCGGCGCCGATGGCGGCGAGCGACAGCACGAGGGTGGAAGCGAGCTTGAGGGCGAAGGTCTTGGTCATGATGTTCTCCAGTATCTTAAAATTCGTTGAATTTCGTTGATTGTTCGCTGCGACTGCCAGAACGTTGCTTTGTTTGTGCGCGCCGTCCATGTAACGAACTATAGGAGAATCATCGGTGCGTTAGACCAGTCTTATCCGGATAGATTGTTCAGAATTTTTGAATTCGCGTCGGTGGCATCAGGCAGCCGCTAGCCGCCATCACGGCCGGCGTCGCCATCTGCGCGAGCACGCGCAACACGGCCACCTCGCTCTGCGTCCACGCGTTGCGCGCGGCAAGAAAGTTGAACGTCCCCACGCAGTGTCCGCGCTCGCATACCGGTACGTTCACCACCGCCGAAAGCGCAAGCCCGCGAATCGTCGAGATATCGTCGAACACGGCTTCAAGCGCCGCGTCCCCCTCGCCCACGAAGACCTCGCCCTGATGCAGCACCCAGCGTGTCCACGGCGTATCAGCCTTGTACTTGCGCCCGCCCACGGGGTAAGCGGTGGTGTCGGAGGACCATAGCCGCACCACTTCCGAGCTGGCGCGCCGGTACGCGTTGATGGTGAGCAGCCCCGGGCCCAGCAGCGCGGCAGTGGCGCTGCCGATCGCATCGAAGGCGATGGCGGGCTTGGCCGCGCGCGCCAGCGTGTCGCATAGCGCGGCTAGCAGCGGCACCGGCAAGGTCACGACGCAGGGCGCGGCATCATTCACGGTCTCGGTCACGGCTTCACTCTCCCTTGATGCCCAGGTCCCGAATCAACTTGCCATAGCGGTCCGCGTCGCGGCGCAGGATGGCGGCGAACTGCTGAGGCGTGGAGGTCGCGGTTTCCACGCCGATGGCGTTCATCTTTTCCTTCACGTCAGGCAGCGACATGATGCGGTTGATCTCCTGGTTCAGGCGCGCCACCAGCGCCGGCGGCATGCCGGCGGGGCCGAAGGCGCCGTACCACACGGACAGCTCATAGCCGGGCACAGTCTCGGCCACCGTGGGCACGTTGGGCAGCAGCGGCGAGCGCTTGGCTTCGGTCACGGCGAGCAGGCGCAGCTTGTTGGCCCTGACGTGGGGCAGGGTCTGCGTGCCGGCGGAGAACAGCAATTGCGTTTGCCCGGCCACGGTGTCGACCACGGCGGGCGCGCCGCCCTTGTAGGGCACGTGCAGCATCTGCACGCCGGCCATCTTCTCGAACAGCACCGCGCTCAGGTGGTTGGTGGAGCCGGGGCCGGCGCTGGCATAGGCTAGCTTGCCGGGGTTGGCGCGTGCGTAGGCGATCAGTTCCTTGACGTTGCGCGCGGGCACCGATGGGTTGACCACCATGGTGTTGGTGACAAAGGCCAGCAGGCCCAGCGGGGTGAAGTCTTCCACGCCGCGAAAGGGCATATTGGGCATCAGCGCGGGGTTCATCGCGTGCGTGCTCATGGAGCCGACCAGCAGCGTGTAGCCGTCGGGCTGGGCGCGCGCCACCATGGCGGAACCGATATTGCCCGAGGCGCCGGGCTTGTTGTCGACGATCACCGGCTGGCCGAGAGAGCGGGTCAGGTGCTCGGACAGCACGCGGGCAAGGATGTCGGTGGAGCCGCCGGCGGCCCACGGCACGATCAGCGTGATGGGCTTTTGCGGGAAGGGATCGGCGGCGCCGGCGCCCGAGGCGGCGGCAAACAGCGAGAACGTGGCAAGGCCCAGCAAGCAGCGCTTCAAAACGGCTTTCATCTCTTTCCTTCTCCGATGGCTATGCGAACCGCACGGTGCGATCCGCCTTGATTCGATCCTGCGAGTCTGGTCCAGCGGGCCAATGCACCAATGCACCAATGCACCAATGCACCAATGCACCAATGCACCAATGCACCGTCAGCGGCCCACCGCATATCCCTGCATGCCACGCGCATTGGCGCCGGCGCGCAGCACCAGCCGCCCCTGCGCATCGCGCTCCCGCGTGCAGGCGGACATCCGACCCTCCGACCAGGGCTCGCCTACCTTGACCTCATGGCCGCGCGCGCGCAGCGCCGCGATGGTGTCTTCGGGCAGCCGGGACTCCACGCTGAGCCGGTTGAGCACCACCGAGCGCGGCCAGAACGAGCCGGGGAAATGATCGACATGCCAGGCCGGCGCATCGATGGCTTCCTGCAGGTTCATGCCGTGCACGGCGTGGCGCAGGAAGAAGGCGACAGACCATTGGTCCTGCTGGTCGCCGCCGGGGGTGCCGAAGACCATATAAGGCTCGCCGTCGCGCAGCGCGAGCGAGGGCGACAGCGTGGTGCACGGGCGCTTGCCCGGCGCCAGCGTGTTGGGCAAGCCGGGCTCCAGCCAGGTCATCTGCAGGCGGGTATTGAGCGCGAAGCCCAGCTCGGGAATCACCGGGCTGGACGACAGCCAGCCGCCCGATGGCGTAGCCGCGACCATGTTGCCGTCGCGGTCGATCACGTCGATGTGGCAGGTGTCGCCAACGAAGATCTCGCGCTCGGCCCATTGCGCTACCGGCGGCATGGCCGCAAAGGTGGGCTCGCCCACGCCGAAGCGCACATCGGCGTGGCGCAGCGTGCGCTGCGCCGCGCCGAGGTCAGGCAGGCGGGGCGCGCGGCCATCGACCGTGCCCGGCAGGATGTCGAGCGAGGCGCATCCGCCGATCTGGCGCGCGCGTGCGGCGAGGTAGCCGGGATCGAGCAGGCCGGCCAGCGGCACATCGCCAAAATCGGGGTCGCCATACCACGCCAGGCGGTCGGCCATGGCCAGCTTGGCCGCCTCGGCAATGCGGTGCACGAACTCGGGCGAGGTGGGTGCGTGCGCGGCGAGATCGGCGTGGCGCAGCATGCCGAGTTGCTGCAGGAACGCCGGGCCTTGGCTCCAGATGCCGCACTTGGCCACCGTATAGCGGCCAAAATCCAGCGTGGCGGGCGCCTCCACGGTGGGTGTCCAGTGCGCCATGTCTTCATGGCGCAGCAGACCTTTATGCCGCTCGCCGGTGGTGTCGCGCACCGCCTGGGTACGGCAGAAGCTGTCGATTTCCTTGGCGACGAAGCCCCGGTACCAGCCATCCAGTGCGGCGTCGATCTGCTGCTCGCGCGTGCCGCTGGCGGCTTCGGCGGTCTCGACGATGCGCGTATAGGTGCGTGCCACGCCAGGCACCGTATGCAGGCTGCCCGGGCGGGGCACGCGGCCATCAGGCAGCCAGACGGCCGCCGAGCTGTGCCATTCGTTCTGGAACAGTTCGCGCACCGCCAGGATGGCTTGCGAGATGCGCGGCACCAGCGGGAAGCCGTCGCGCGCATAGCCGATGGCGGGGGCCAGCACATCCGCCAGCGTCCAGGTGCCATAGTCGCGCAGCATGGTCAGCCACGCGCCGAAGGCGCCTGGCACCGTGGCGGGCAGCAGGCCGATGCCGGGCACCAGGTCCAGCCCCATGGCGCGCATCGCCGCCGGGTCGGCCAGCGCGGGCGCCGGGCCTTGCCCGCAGATGGCGCGCACCGCGCGTTCGCGCTCGCTCCACAGCAGGATGGGCACCTCGCCGCCCGGCCCGTTAAGGTGCGGCTCCACCACCTGCAGCACAAAGCCGCCGGCAACGGCCGCGTCGAACGCGTTGCCGCCGCGCTCCAGCACGCTCATGGCGGTTTGCGAGGCCAGCCAGTGGGTGGACGAGGCCACGCCAAAGGTACCGACGATTTCCGGGCGGGTGGTGAACATGCAGACTCCGTGGCGGATCGGGCAGGGTGGCGAAACGCGCTGGCGCTCAAGCGCGCAACGCAAGCCGAGTGGGATTGGTGCCTGGAAGTATAAGGTCACCGGATAACTGTTTTTGGTCAATAAATTATCGTTGCATAACAGATTGGTTATGCATGGAGCGGGTCATGGCCGCATCCGGACTAGCCCTTCGCCAACGCGAACAGCAGAAGCAGGACATTCACAACGATTAACGCGTACAACACCAGCATGGGCGCCGGCGTGCTCCGGCACAGCGCAACCACGTTGCGCAAGCGCCCGTCTCGTCCGCGTTTGAGCAGGTAGGCCAGGCTCATGCCGAACGCGCCAAACCAGGCCAGGTTGCCAAGCGTGCCTTTGGGGGCGGAGGCCGCCTTGCTAGCGAGAGGGGGCGCGGCAGCGACAGCCGGCGAAGCGCGCGACGATGTATCCGCCGTGGTGGCGTTTAGGGCCGGTGGCGCGTCGTGCAGCGCGGCCATCGGCTGCGCCGATGCTGGCGGATTCTGTCTGAGCGGCATTGGCCTTGCTGCTTCGCCGCGCCGTGGACTGTTATGCGCTTCCAGCTTCTCGTGCTGCTTGCTGGAGCGGTTGGTGTCCCGGGCCGGCTTCGGCCTGGCATCGTGCTGCGGCCATTGCGCGAAGACACCGTCAAGACAGCGCACGGTGTCGCAAGCGTCCCGCTTCTTGCGCCAGGCTACGATATCCGCTTGGCGAATGGCACCTGCGTGCAGCAGCCGTTGCTGCTCGGCATAGATGCGCTCATAACCAATCGACAGAAGGGCGTAATCGCAGATGAGCCGCGCCGCGCGTGGGCCTTTGTCTGTTTGCCGCGCACACGCCTGGTGGCTTGCGGCCGGGCCTTGGCAACCGGCAGGGGCCGCACGGCTCGCTGTCTTACAGACGATGTCCGACGCCTGCGCACCAGGAATGACAAACAGGCTCAATGCTAGGAGGACGGCCAGGTGGCCTGTGACCCTGTTCATCGTGTCTTCTCATAGAAGTGACGATTTCGGCGCTGAGGTCCGGCCGGGATCCGTCAGACATTGTGCTACAACGTCACGACCGCGGTCCGCGCGTTACCGCACGTACGCCGCCAGCATCTTTTGGAAATGGTCTCTTAATAAAATCAAAGGTGTGCAACGCGCACAGGCCCAGGACTTTCATTGCCCTCACCAGTCGACAAACTCCAGCACAACCTCATCTCGCGCCTGCGCTTGAAGCACCTTGCGCTGCTCCTGGCGCTGGACCGCCAGCGCTCGGTCTCGCGCGTGGCGGCCGAGATGGACCTGACCCAGCCCGCCGTGACCAAGGCGCTGCGCGAGATCGAGGAGATCTTCATGGTGCCGCTGTTCGTGCGTTCGCGCCGGGGGCTGGAGCCGACGGGCACCGGCGCGGCGGTCTTGGCGCATGCGCGACTGGCCATGGCGGATACGGAGGCGCTGGGGCGGGAGCTGGCGGTGATCGGCGCCGGACTGCATGGGCGGTTGCGCATCGGCGTGATTCCCTATGTGGCGCCGGTGGTGCTGGACGCGGCCTGCTCGCACGGCCTGCGCCAGCAGCCGCGCGTGGCGGTGCTGGTGCGCGAGGGCACCACCGATGAACTGGTGGCGGCGCTGCGCGCGCACGAGCTCGATTGCGTGATCGCGCGGTCCTTCTACGCGCCGGGCGATGACATCGCGCAGACGCCGCTCTACCGCGAGGAACCGGCGCTGGTGGTGCCTGTGGACGCCGCGGCGCGGCTCGCGCGCGGCAAGCTGGACTGGCAGCGCCTGGCGGCGCTGGACTGGATCCTGCCGCCCGCGCACACGCCGATCCGGCGCACCATCAACACACTGTTCGCCACCGCCGGCGCGGTGCCGCCCACGCCAGTGGTGGAAACCTATTCGATCAAGACCATCGCCACGCTGATGCGCGACCAGCCGCGCGCCATCACCATCGTGCCGCGCGCGGTAGCGGCTGAACTCGCCGCCACCGGCAGCGCGGCTGTGTTGCCGCATGCGCTGACGTGGGACTTGCCCGCGGTGGGCGCGATGTGGTTGCGGCGCACGGAGCATAGCGAGCCGCTGCAGGCGCTGGTGCGGGCGTTGCTGGGGGCGGTGGCGGTGAAGGGCTGAAGCCTATGGGGAGCAGCCGGCACGGGGTCAATGTGAACATCCCCCGGTACTTCCGTGGCATCAGCTCTTACGCCTAGCGATCAAGTCATGCATCCATGGCTATCGCGCGTCGCCACGGCTTGTCTTACTTGGCCACCGTCGTGCGGCATGCAGAATGCGCAATATTTTCACGTCACTGCGCCCAATACGGTAGACCATGATGTAGTTCGATCTCACAACGCATTCCCTGGTGCCGGCGACTCTGCCTGCTTTATATAACTCAGGCCGCTGCCGAACCTGTTAGGCCACGGCTTCAAAAGTTTCATCCAACTCAACTGCAGCAACAGGATTGTCATCGCCGATGTAATCCATGATTGCCGCCCGATCTTCAAGTGCCGCTGGTAGCCAGCTTAGCCGCATCACTCGGTAGCCTTGGTCCCGCGAAGCAGCGCTTCACGACGCTTCGCGAAAATTCGGCGGGCCTCATTGTCCTTAACGCTTGGGCGGGCATCCTCGAGGCTGGCCTGAACCTCTTTGCGGAACCACGCGTCATGTTCAGTCGCCTCATCTTGGCTGCGCTTGACGTAGTCGCGCATGAAATCACGAAGCAGCAATGACGCTGGCCGGTCATGGGCCTTCGCAGCCTCGGTGAAAAGTGCTTTTAATCTATCATCAACGCGAAAAGTGAAGGTGGTTTCGGACATGAGTGACGATCTCCATGCAGATACTAGGTATGTATTTCGCACTAACAATGCACTGTGAACAAACCGAACCTAACAACGTCGTCGTGGCCGCACCAGACACTGCGAGCCGTCGATGGCGCTAGTGCCCGCGTTGCAGCAGGCGATTCGTGTGGATGGCCTGCCGCCCTATGTCGCTCGCCTGGCGGTTTTCTGCACCATGTCGCGAAGCACCTTGGCCGTGGGCGAGAGCGGTACGCTGTGCCGGGTGATCAGGCCCAGGGTCCGCGACACCTCGGGCTCGACCAGCGGGATGCTGCGCAACGTGGCATGCCCCTTCACAGGCAGGGCCAGGCGCGGCACCGCGGCGACGCCCAGCCCGGCTTCGACCAGCCCGAGCAGCGTCGACACATGGGCCACTTCAAAAAAACTCGTCGGCCTGCGTTCGCAGTTTGCCAATGCCGAGTCGATCAGCACGCGATTGCCGCTGGAGCGGTCGACGGTCATGAACCGCTCATCCGCCAGCTCCGACCACCTTACGCTTTTGCGGCGCGCGAGCGGATGCGTATGGCAAACGGCTAGCACGAACTTCTCGCTGAAGATCCCTTCGAAGGCGACATCCGGCTCCTGCGTGCCGATGAAGTTGATGCCGAAGTCCGCGCGCCCGGTGATGACGGCATTCAGCACGGTGTTGGCGCTTTCATCCAGTACACGGACACGAATGCGTGGGTAGTGCTGCGCAAATCGCAGGATCACCGAGGGCAGGAAGTAGTAGGCGGCGGACGGCACGCAAGCCACCGTCACCAGGCCGCTGCGTTGCGCGGCAAGGTCCGTGATGTTCAGCACCCCACCCTCAAGCTCCTCGAGTGCCGCCCGTGCGTGATCCAGGAACAGGCGTCCGACGTTGGTCAATGCAACGTGGCGCGTGCTGCGTTCGAACAGCTTGACGCCCAGGATGCCTTCCAGTTTTTCAATGCGCCGGCTCAGTGCCGGCGGCGAAAGATGGAGGTCGTCCGCGGCCGCGCGGAACGACAGTCGGTCCGCTACGGCCACGAATGCCTGCAGTTCCTGCAAATCGAAATTGATGCGTGCCATGCAACGATGTCTCCTGGAATTGCAATATACAAGTAATTACCTATAGGACATCATCAATTCATGAGCAAGGACATTCCCTGTGTATTGATGCGTGGCGGCACGTCTCGCGGACCTTTGTTCCGTGCGGACTGGCTGCCCGATGACCCGGCCAGGCGGGATCAGGTACTGCTGTCGGCGATGGGCTCGCCCCATGCCTTGCAGGTCGACGGGCTTGGCGGTGGCAGCTCGCTGACCAGCAAGGCGGCGATCGTCTCGTGCTCGCGCCGGCCAGGATGCGACATAGATTATCTGTTCGCGCAGGTTGCGGTCGACAAGCATCGGGTAGACACCCGTCCCAACTGTGGAAACATGCTCGCGGCCGTGGCGCCATTCGCCATCGAGGAGGGCTTGGTCCGGGCCGGCCAGTGCGCGACCACCCTGCGCATCTTCAACGTCAATACCTCGTCGGTCGTCGAAGCCGTGGTCCAGACCCCGGGCGGCCAGGTGACCTACGCCGGCGCTACGCGGATCGATGGGGTCGCCGGGACAGCGGCCCCGATCATGCTGAACTTCCTGGACGCCTGGGGGCGCGTGACCGGCGCCATGTTCCCGACCGGGAACACGATCGACGTGATCGACGCGGTCCCGGTGACCTGTATCGATGCCGCCATGCCTCTCGTCGTCGTTCATGCGGCGTCGCTCGGCGTGCGGGGAGACGAAACGCCCGCGGCGCTCGATGCCAACCGGGAGATGCTCGCGCGGCTGGAGTCGGTGCGCAGGCAGGCCGGACGCCGCATGGGGCTGGGCGACGTCAGCCACAGCGTCATTCCCAAGCCTGTCCTCGTCAGCGGCTGCGGCCGGGCGAATGAGATCACGTCGCGCTATTTCACGCCTTTGCGTTGCCACACGGCGCACGCCGTGACGGGGGCCGTCGGCATTGCGGCGGCGTATTGCACGCCTGGGACGGTGGCCAACGGGCTTGCCTCGACGCCTTCGCCGCAAGGCCGCATCGTGGTGCGTCACCCCGCTGGCAGCATCGAGGTCCACGTCGAACCGGAGCGCGACGGCGGCCCGTCGCCGTTCCGGCGCATCGGGCTCGTGCGTACCGCACGACGCATCATGAAAGGCCTGCTTTCCGTTCCCGGCGAAGTGATGGGCTGACCCCCGGGGTGCTTCGCGCTTCATCGCATCACGATAAACCTATCAGGAGATAAAGATGGCGACTACCTTCAGGCATGCCTGTGTCCTCGCGCTGGCCCTCGCCGCCGGCGTGGCGCACGCCAGGAACATCACGATCGTCGTTCCAACTTCGGCGGGTGGCGGCAACGATGCCATGGCGCGCGTCATCGCCCAGCGCATGAGCGTGTCGCTCGGCAAGCCGGTGGTGGTGGAAAACCGTGCCGGCGCCAACGGCGCGATCGCATCCGAGTATGTTGCGCGGGCCAAGCCGGACGGGCATACCATCCTGTTCGGGTACATCGCGACGCATGGGATCAACCCGGCTCTTCAGAAACTGCGCTACGACCCCGTCAAGGATTTCACGCCGATCGGCATGGTCGCCAGTTCCCCCACCCTGGTTGTCGTCAACCCGATGGTAAAAGCCGGCGACATGCAGCAACTGATCGACCTGGCACGCAACAAGAGTGCGAACCTGAACTACGCCTCCGCGGGCAATGGCACCGCGCCCCATGCCACGGCGGAACTATTCAGGCTCGCCACGCAGACGCAGATGGTGCACGTGCCTTACAAAGGATCCGCGCCGGCGCTGGTCGATACGATCGCCGGCAATACGCAGATCATGTTCCCGAGCTTGTTCACCGCCTACCCGCAGATCCGCAACGGCAAGGTACGCGTTCTCGCCGTGGCCAGCAGCAGTCGCACGCCGCTGCTGAAGGACACGCCGACACTGAACGAGCTGGGGATCGATGTCGCCGTCGATCAGTGGTATGCCATGTTCGCCCCCGCGGGCACGCCGCCGGAGATCGTCGCCCGGCTGAATGCGGAGCTCAACGCAGCGCTGCGCGACCAGGAAGTCGCGGACAAGATCGCGGAGCAGGGCGCCTACGTGCAGACCAGCACGCCACAGGAACTCGGCGCGCTCGTGAGCGCCGAGGTCGCCAAGTGGAAGCGGGTGGTTCAGGCGGCCGGCATGACCACGGACTGACTTCGGCAATTCCCGCCGCGTGGCGCCAGCCCGGTCTCGATTGGGGCATCGCGCGATCCGCGCGCGTGCTTGCATCACCGCATCGCTTCGCAGCATGGCCTCACAACATGGCCTCACGACACCTGACCACGGGGGACAAATGAACCAATACCGCCTCGCCATGCACGTCGCAAAACACACTTCGCTCGGTGCGATCTCGACACTGATGGCGTGCGCCGCGCATGCCCAATCCAGCGCGGCCATGTACGGCACCGTCGAATCCGGCATCCGGTACGCGACCAACGCCAGCAAGACCGGGGACGGCAAGCTTGAACTAACGGCGGGCGCGCTGAACGGGTCGCGATTCGGATTGCGGGGCACAGAGGATCTCGGCGCAGGGGTTGCGGCGGTCTATGTGCTGGAAGCGGGCTTTGACCTCGGCACGGGAAGCGCCCCGCAGTCATCCGTCGCGGGCTATGGTCAAGCGTCATCCGGTGGCGCGGGGCGCATGTTCAGCCGGCAGGCTTTCGTCGGGATGCAAAGCCGTTTCGGCGCGATCACCCTGGGCCAGCTGTACGGCGCGGCCTATCAGGCGACGGCAGGCGCGCAGATCTTCGGCAACCTGAGCCTGGACACGCTGGCGATCACGCGCTTCTATACCGGTAGCCGGCAAGACAACGCGGTCAAATACGAAGGAAAGGCCGGCAGTTGGAAGCTGGCCGCGCACCACGCCTTCGGTGAAGTGCCCGGCAACACGCGCGCCAACGCCAGCACCGGGACCGGCCTTAGCTACGACGACAGGAGATTCCGGGCTAGTGCGTTTTACCAGCAGGCCCGAAGCGCCGATGGCGCGCAGGCAAGAAAGACCGTGGGCGCTACGGCGGGATATGCGAGCGGCCGCCTGAAAGCGACTGCCGGATACCTCTCTAACCGATACAGCGCAACGGGCACGCGAAACGATGTCGTCATCGGCGGCGTCAGCTATCAGGTGTCACCGGCCTGGCTGGTCGGCGTGGGCGCATTCCACGATGAGCAGAAGGACCCGGGCGGGCGGCGCTCGGCCGCCTATCTGATCGCCGACTACCGTTTATCCAAGCGGACGGATGTCTTTTTCGGCGCCGACTACAACCGCATCACTGGCGGATACGCGCTGATCAAGTCGCAAGGCAGGGTGGGTGCCAAGGTAGGGGCGATGGTCGGGCTTCGGCATGTTTTCTGACGCCTCGTTCGCAACCGCGGCTTGCCGGAGCGCGCAAGCCGTTCGTCCCGATACGGGCAGCAAAAAAACGAGGCCGGCGGCGCCTGTCGCATGGCGCCGCCGGCCTCGTCCGATGCGATAGGGCGCCGGTCAAACGGCTTTGGCCTCACTCAATAATCTCGAACTCCCCGAAATACGCTTCATTCAGCGTCAGTCCCAACCCCGGCAGGTCATCGTCCAGTTGCAGATACCCGTTGTCCGGCGCCGGCTCGCCCTTGAAGATGTAATAGAACAGCTCATTGCCCACCTCCACGTCATGCACCGGGAAGAACTCGGACATCGGCGATGCGGTCGAGGCCATGGTCAGGTGATAGTTGTGCATCTGGCCCGCGTGCGGGATGACCGGCACGGACCAGGCCTCGGCCATGGCGTTGATCTTCTGCGCGGCGGTGATGCCGCCAACCCGGTTGGTGTCGTACTGGATCACGTCCACCGCGCGGCGCTCCAGCAGGTCCTTGAAGCCGTAGGAGGTGAACTCGTGCTCGCCGCCGGAGATGGGGAAGGGGCTCATCTTCTTGAGTTCGGCGTAGCCTTCGATGTCGTCGGCAATCACCGGTTCTTCCAGCCAGCGCGGGTTGAATTCGGCCAGGCGCGGAATCATGCGGCGGGCGTACTCCAGCGTCCAGCCCATATAGCACTCCAGCATGATGTCCACACCGTCGCCCACCAGCTCGCGCAGCAGGCGCACTTGTTCGATGTTTTTTTGCATGCCGGCGGGGCCATCCTTCGGGCCGTAGCCGAAGCGCATCTTCATCGCCGTGAAGCCCTGGTCGAGATAGCTCTGAGCCTCGGCCAGGAAGGCGTCGCGGTCATCGTTGTTGTAGAGCTTGGAGGCGTAGCACCAGATCTTCTCCTTGGTGCGCCCGCCCAGCAGCTTGAACACCGGCTTGCCCACGGCCTTGCCCATCAGGTCCCACAGCGCGATGTCCACCGCCGAAATCGCTGCCATGCCGATGCCCTTGCGGCCCCAGGCATGGGTGCGGCGATACATCTTCTGCCACAGGTATTCATTGTCGAAGGGGTCCTGGCCGATCACGATCGGGGCCAGGTACTGGTCGATGATTTCCTTGGCCACGCGCGGCGCCAGCGCGCAATTGCCGATGCCGACCAGACCCGTGTCGGTCTCGACTTCCACCACCAGCCAGCCGTGGAAGCGGAAGGAGCCCATGGCGTCGCCGCGCTCGAACAGGATGTCGGTGGCGTTGGTGCAGAAGTGGGCCTGCGGGGGCACGGTCTTGCCCTTCCATTCAAAGACGCGGGTGCGGATGTTGGTGATTTTCAAGAGAGTCTCCGTGGGTTTGGTTGCCAGTGGCGAATCGGTGGCGGGCTTAGAGGCCATTTCAAAAAGATTCTGGCGTCGTTGCGCGGCCTTGGCCGATCCAGTTGTACTGTCTGCGGCCGCGCGCCTAGCCAGAACCGCTTCGCTTCATTTTGAAACAGCCTCTTAGTCGGCTTTATGGGCTGCGCGGCTGCTGCCCATCTGGCAGGCGATGCGGAAAGCCTGCAGCGTGGCGCCGACGTCGGCGCGGCCTTGCTGCGTGATATCGAAGGCGGTGCCGTGGGCCGGCGTGGTGATCGGCACCGGCAGGCCGCCCTGCACGGTGACCCCGCGCGAGAAACCCATCAGCTTGATGCCGATCTGGCCCTGGTCGTGATACATGGTGACGATGGCGTCGAACTGCCGCTGCGCCGGGCCGCCCTGCACCTTGAGGAAGATGGTGTCGGCGGGGAACGGGCCGTCGGCCGCCACGCCGCGCGCCTGTGCGTCGGCCACGGCCGGCGCGATGATGTCGATCTCCTCGCGTCCGAAGGCGCCGTTGTCGCCGTTGTGCGGGTTCAGGCCGCACACGGCAATGCGCGGACGGGCCATGCCGGCGCCGCGCAGGGCCTGGTCGATCAGGTCGATGGCGTCGCCCACGCTGGCGCGGTTGATCATGGCGGGCACGTCCTTGAGCGCCACGTGCGACGTCACGCGGGAGGTCCACAGGCCATCGAGCACATTGAACTCGCAGAAGGCGCCGTGGTAGCCGAGCTTCTCGGCGAACCAGTGCAGCTCGTCGTTATGCCCCATGCCGGCGGCATGCAGCGCGCTCTTGTTGAGCGGGCCGAACAGGATGGCATCGGCCTTGCCGGCGTCGGCCAGTTCCAGCGCCAGTGCCAGCGTGCCGAGGCTGTAGCGCCCGCCTTCGGCGCTAGCCACGCCGCGCTGGTAGGCGGGCTTGCCGTCGAGTTGCCAGTGGAACAGGCGCGCTGCGTTGTTGCCGTCATCGCCGCCGAACGCCAGCGAATCGGTTTCGCGCAGTGCGATGTCGACACCAGCCACCTGCATGCCGCGGCGCCATTCGTCGCGATCGGCAATCAGCAGGATATCGGCGCGCGCCGCGGTGTCGGGGTCCGCGAGCAGCTTGGCGATCAGTTCGGGGCCGATGCCGGCGGGGTCGCCGAGCACCATGGCGATTCTGGGTCGTTGGGTCATGGGGGTCTCAGAGTGATCGGGAGATGTTGGTTCAGTCCAGCTTGACGCCGAGCTCGGCGATCATCTTGCCGTAGCGCGCATATTCGGCGCGCGAGAAGGCGTCGAACTGGGCGGCATTGAGCGTGCCTGGCAGCGCGCCCACGTCGTTCAGGCGGCGCACGGTGTCGGGATCCTTGAGTACGGTGGCCAGCGCGGCGCCCAGTTTTTGCAGCGTGGCGGGCGGCGTGCCGGCGGGGGCATAGACGCCGTACCAGGCATTGGTCTGGATGCCCGGCACGCCGGCTTCGGCCAGCGTGGGCACGCTGGGCAACAGCGCCGAGCGCTGGTCGGCGGTGACCGCCAGCGCGCGCAGCTTGCCGGCCTTGATATGGTTGATGACGGACGGCATGGTCTCGAAGCTCATGTCGACCTGCCCGCCCATCAGGTCCACCAGCGCGCTGCTGCTGCTCTTGTAGGGCACGTGCAGCAACTTGCCATGGATCTGGTGCGCAAACGCCGCGCCGGCCAGGTGCTGGGTGCTGCCCACGCCCGAGGAGCTATAGCGGAACTTGTCGGGGTTGGCCTGGATCTGCGCCACCAGCGACTTGACGTCGCGCGCCGTCACCTGGTTGTTGACCACCAGCACATTGGGCACCGACGACACCAGCGCCACCGGCACCAGGTCCTTGAGCGGATTGAATTGCAGCTTGAGCAGGTGCGGCGCGATGGCTTGCGAGGTGACCACACCCATCAGCAGCGTGTTGCCATCGGGCGCGGACTTGGCGGTAATGTCGGCGGCAATGGTGTTGGAAGCGCCGGGCCGGTTGTCCACCACCACGGGTTGCTTGAGGATGGCGGCGAGCTTGTCGGAGACGATGCGGGCCATGACGTCGGTGCCGCCGCCGGGCGCGGCACCCACCATCAACCGCACCGGGCGGGTGTCTTGCGCATAGGCGCCGGTCATGGCGGCGGCAATTCCCAGCAAGCCGGCGAGGGTGCCGGACATCCATCGTTTCATTATTGTCTCCATCGTTGTTATGGGTCTGCGCTGAGGTGCTGTTGTGCTGACGTGCTGTTTTGCTGATGCGCGGATAGCCAGACTATAAGGATGGGAGTGATATCTGACTAATGATGTTTATTGAATGGGTGATTACCTGCGGGAATACATCAGGACGCCCCCTGGTGTGTCTTGCCCGCCCTGCGCCCGGTCTGAAACGCGCTTTCAGGCTGGCGAGCAACCGGCGCGCAGCAGCTTGATCAGCTGGCCGGCCGCGGCGGACAGCGTGCCCCCGCGCCGGGTCACGATGCCGAAGGTCTGTTGCCGGGACTGCATCCTCACTGGAAGGATCCGCAGCAGCTTTTGCCGGGCAAACAGCTCCGCCACGCTGGTCGGCAGCAGCGATACCAGCCTGGCGCTGCGCTGCAGCATGGTCACCGTGACAAAGGTGGACGAGGTGGAGATCGCATTGGGCGGCATGCCCAGTCCCGCCATGTCCAGCTCCCGCTGCAGCAGGGCATGCATGGGCATCTGGCCGGGATAAACGATCCAGCGGTAGCCGGCAAGGTCGGCAAAGCCCAGTTCCTTGCCGCGCGGCGCCGCGTGGGCATAGCCCACCACCACGGAGATCGGCTCGTCGCCCAGCGGCTCGTATTGATAGCTGGCGGGCTGGTCGCTCACCAGCGCACGACCGATGACAAGGTCCAGCCGGCCATCGTCGAGCAGCGTCAGCATGCGCAGGCTGGTGTCCTCGACGATCTCGATGGACAGGTTCGGCTGGTCGGCCTGCATGGCATCGAGCGCCGGCACCAGCACCTGCGGCACCGCGCCCATGATGGTGCCCACGGCAAGGTGGCCGCCACGGCCCGAGCGGATCTCGGCCATGTCCTGGCACAGCGACGTCAGGTCCGTCGCCAGCAGGCGGGCATAGCGGATCACGCAATGGCCGAACTGGTTCGGCCGCATGCCGGTCTTGGAACGCTCGAACAGCGGCGCATCGAGCATGCCTTCCAGTTCCTGCAAGGCCTTGCTGGCCGCGGACTGCGTCATGGCCATGGCCGACGCGGCCTGGTGCAGCGATTTGTGGTCGTCCAGCGCGATCAGCAATTGCAGCTGCTTCATGCGCAGGCGGGACATCAGCACGTCCAGCGTGGCTTTCATATGCGTTCGGGTTCAGGAAGGAGGACGGCCATTTGAGCGGCCATGTGAGTCGTAAAAGCGATCACGAGATGGAAAGGTTTCAATATACAGCGCGGCATGGCGCGCCGTATATTCATTCCCTGCCGCAAGTCGCCCAGCCATAACAAGGAGAGAGACACCATGCCCAGTATCCAGCCCGCCTATCGTGGCGTATTCCCGGTGGCGCCCACCATCTTCGACGAGCAGGGTGGCCTTGACCTCGACGGCCAGCGCCGCTGCATCGATTTCATGATCGACGCCGGCTCCAACGGCATCTGCATCCTGGCTAACTTCTCCGAGCAGTTCGTCCTTGCCGACGATGAGCGCAGCCTGCTGATGACCACGGTGCTTGAGCACGTGGCCGGCCGCGTTCCGGTGATCGTCACCACCACGCATTTCAGCTCGCGCATCTGCGCCGAGCGCAGCCGTGCCGCGCAGGATGCCGGCGCCGCCATGGTGATGGTGATGCCGCCGTACCACGGCGCGACCATCCGCGTGCCCGAGCGCGCCATCTACGAGTTCTTCGCGACCGTCTCGGCGGCGATCGATATTCCCATCATGATCCAGGACGCGCCTGTCAGCGGCACCACGCTGTCGGCGCCGTTCCTGGCGCGCATGGCCAAGGAGATCGCCAACGTCTCGTACTTCAAGATCGAGGTGCCGCAAGCCGCGGTAAAGCTGCGCGAGCTGATCGCGCTTGGCGGCGACGCCATCGTCGGCCCGTGGGATGGCGAGGAAGCCATCACGCTGATGGCCGACCTCGATGCCGGCGCCACCGGCGCGATGACCGGCGCGGGCTTCCCCGATGGCATCCGCAAGATCGTCGATGCCTACCAGGCCGGTGACACGGAACTGGCCGCGCAGCATTACCAGCAATGGCTGCCGCTGATCAACTATGAGAACCGGCAAGGCTGGCTGGCCACCGCCAAGGCGCTGATGAAGGAGGGCGGCGTGATTGCCTCCGACGCGCTGCGCCATCCCTTGCAGCCCATGCACCCGGCTACGCGTGCCGGCTTGCTGCAGATCGCGCGCCGGCTGGACCCGATGGTGTTGCGCTGGGGCAAGTGAGGCGCGCCGCTTTTTTCATTTCAAGGACCCAAGATGAACCTCACAGGCGAACTGCTCATTGGCCGCCAGTCGGTGCGCGGCACCCATGGCGAGATCCGGGCCATCGATCCCGCATCCGGCGAAACCCTGGCGCCGGCTTTTGGCGGCGCCACGCGGGCGCAGCTGGATCAGGCTTGCGCGCTGGCCGCGCAGGCGTTCGATGGGTATCGCGAAACGCCGCTCGCGCAACGCGCCGCGCTCCTCGAGAAGATCGCCGCCAATCTCCTGGCGCTTGGCGACGCGCTGATCGCGCGCTGCGTCAGCGAGAGCGGCCTGCCGCGCGCCCGCATCGAAGGCGAACTAGGGCGCACCATGAGCCAGTTGCGGCTGTTTGCCGGCGTGGTGCGGCGGGGCGACTTCCTCGGCCTGCGCATCGATCCCGCGCAGCCGCAGCGCATGCCGCTGCCGCGCGTGGACCTGCGCCTGCGCCACATCGCGCTGGGCCCGGTGGCCGTGTTCGGCGCCAGCAATTTCCCGCTGGCGTTCTCGGTGGCGGGTGGCGACACGGCGTCGGCGCTCGCCGCCGGCTGCCCGGTTGTCGTCAAGGCGCATCCGGCGCATCCCGGTACCTCGGAGCTGGTCGGCCGTGCGATCCAGAAGGCGGTGGAAGAACTTGGCTTGCCCGAGGGCACGTTCTCGCTGCTGTTCGATTCCGGGCTGGAGATCGCGCAGGGGCTGGTCAGCGATCACCGCATCAAGGCGGTCGGCTTCACCGGCTCGCGCGCTGGCGGCACCGCGCTGATGCAGCTCGCCGCGGCCCGCAGCGAGCCGATTCCCGTCTACGCGGAAATGAGCAGCATCAACCCGGTCCTGCTGTTCCCGCACGCGCTGGGCAACCGCGCTGATGCCATCGGCAAGGCATTCGCTGCCTCGCTGACGCTGGGCGCGGGCCAGTTCTGCACCAATCCCGGCTTGATCCTTGCCGTGGACGGCCCGGATCTGGAGCGCTTCCTGGCCGCGGCCGAAGCGGCGATCGCGCAGATCCCGGCTTCCACCATGCTCACGCCCGGCATTCACCGCGCTTACGGCGCGGGGGTGGAAACCCTCGGCTGCCATCCGCAGGTGAGCACCGTGGCGCGTGGCCAGGCAGGTGCGCAATACCAGGGGCAGGCCGCATTGTTTTCCACCACCGCGCAAGCGTTCCTTGAACACGAGGCCCTGCGCGCGGAAATCTTCGGCGCGGCGTCACTGGTGGTGCGTTGCCCGGACCTGGCCACCATGCAGCGCGTGGTGGAATCCCTTGAAGGACAATTGACCGCCGCCATCCACATCGATGAAGCCGATTACGACACTGCGCGCAGCTTCCTGCCAGCCTTGGAGCGGCGCGTGGGCCGGATCTTGGTGAACGGTTTCGCCACGGGTGTGGAAGTCAGCCACGCCATGGTGCACGGCGGCCCATATCCGTCCACGTCGGACGGGCGCTCTACCTCCGTTGGCTCGCTGGCAATCGCACGCTTCCTGCGTCCGGTCTGCTACCAGGACATGCCTGCGGCTTTGCTGCCGCAAGCGTTGCGCGCGGGCAATCCGCTGGGCCTTGCGGTGCGGGTGGACGGCGAAATGCAGCCGGGCCACCAGCCAGTGGCGCATACCGGCTGAGGACGCGTGACCCGAGTCTTCGTTATCGGAGTGACGGTCGCCTAACCAGGCAGTGAGCACGGCCGTCGCTCTCTGTCCGGTGCCGCCAGATGCAACACCTCGCCATCCGTTGGAATACGCAATCGCGATTCGATGCCCGCCTGCCTTGCGGCGAGCGCTAGTGCGCAGCGTGTCACCGGGCAGTGGCTGAGCGCCTCCAGGTGATTTGCGACCACCGTGCCAGGTGCCAGGCGAGTGAGCTCGATGACTTCATCCACGCCCATGATGATGTCGCCACCCAGATCGAACCGTGCACCGCCGGCAGGCACGACGCACACCTGCGGGCGATGGCGCGCAACGAACGCCCGGACACCCGGTGTCAGTACGGTATCGCCGCTCAGATACAGGCTGGGCTCACCTGGTACTTCGATCAGGTAGCCGACGCCGTGCTCCATCAGTGTTCCAACCAGGCCACGGCCATGGGTGCAGCGGACCGTGCGGATCCGGCCTCCCAAAAAGGGGCTGGGCTGCTCATGCGCTTGCGGCAAGGGCTGGACATTCAATCCGCGTTCGGCCAGATAAGCGGCATCGTGCGGTGTGCAGATGGTCGGAATCTGCTTGTCGCGCAACCACCTTTTCGCGGCGCGATCCAGATGATCGAAATGGCCCTTCTGGCAATGCGTGATCAGGCAATGGGTGACAGATTCAAGCGCCGCCGCGGCCGAGCCGGGCAATTCGACTAACGGGTTGCGTTGCCTTGCGCCGAACAGGCGCAAGGGCGGCAGCGCATTTTTCGGCGCGAGCATCGGGTCGACCAGAACCCGGTTTGGGCCAAGTTCCAGAATGATGGTCGCGTTGCGAAGCTGGTGAATATGCATGACGAAGCCTCTGAGAAGAGACTTCATTGTGTCGAGGAGGCAATCCGTTGAGAATGGCGAGATTGGACATAATTGATTCGGTTTCTGCCATGCCAAAACCACTTCGTATTGGTTTGCTTTTTTTCCCGGGTTGCATGCCCGCCGGGCTGTTCGCGTTCTCGGATATGCTGCATGCGGCCAATCGGCGCACCGACCGCCCACTCTTCGAAATGCACCATGTGGCGCTGCGCGCTGGCACAGTCGAGTGCGCCCAGGGCGTGTCATTGCACGTTTCCAAGGCGCTGGATCTCACCAGCCTTGATGCTGTCCTGTTGCCAGGTTTTTGGGCCGAGTCGGCCCAGCAGGTAGACGACACGCTCGCGGCCAACGCAAGCCTTGTCTCGGCTCTGGCGACGCGACCCAAAGCAATGCTGCTATGGAGCTACTGCAGTGGGGTCTGCCTGCTGGCCGCAAGCGGGCAACTGAATGACCAGCCCGCGACCGTGACCTGGTGGCTGGCAGAGGCAATGGCACAACGCTACAAGAAGGTGAAATGGCAATGCGAGCGCAATTGCATTGTCACCGCGAGTACCGCCACGGCTTCCGGCGTGAATGGCTACCTGCCCATTGCCGAGGCGTTGATAGCGCGGCATGTCAGTCCTGAGGTGCTGCGCGATCTGGTCAACCTGATGGTGCTTCCACGTCCTGCGCAGCCGCATCCAGCGTTTCTGGCAATGAGCCTGATCGAGCAATCCAGCCGCTTGCTGCGGCAGTTGCATGCGCTGGTCGAGCAATTACCGGCCGAACAGGTCACGGTGCAACGGCTGGCGGAGCAACTCCGCATGTCGGAGCGCACGCTCGCTCGCAAGGTGAGAGCCGAAACCGGAGTGGCGATCGCAGCGTATGCCCGCTGCATCAAACTGAACCAGGTCAGTGACCGCCTTATTCTCACGGCATCGCCGGTCAGCATACTCAGCGCAGAGCTTGGTTTCAGCAGCGATTCCAATATGCGCCGCATGTTCAAGGAGTTGACTTCGCTGACGCCCCTGGCCTACAGGCAACGGTTCTCCAGATGACGACTCGGCACAGCATGCGCCTGGCTATCTGGTCGAGCCGGCTCGCTGCGTATTGACACCACCCACCCAGGCAAAGCGCGCGGCGCGGCTGTCAGCCGGCACCGCGCGCGGTGAAACCTCTTGCTAATGGATGCATCAGGCGTTGGCGCCTTCGGTGAAGACGTCGACCTTGCCGCTGCGAGCGCCATCAGTGTAGGCATCGAAGCTGCGGGCCGGCGTAGCCGATACGCCCGAGCGATCCAGGCCGGCAACCAGCGCGCCATCGGTGTACGGGTCAACCTTGCCGGCACGCGCACCATCGGTGTAGGCGTCGAATCCGCGCGCCGGCGAAGCCGAAACCCCCGAGCGGTCCAGGCCGGCGATGCGGGCGCCTTCGGTGAAGGTATCCAGCTTGCCGCTGCGTGCGCCGTCGGTGAAGGCGTCGGTTGCGCGGAAGTCGTAGCCATACTTGTCGGCGGGCACCGAGGTGCGGAACTCATAGCCGTACTTGTCGCCGGCGAGGGTGTCCTTGGCAGAAGCGGCCTGGGCGGCGCCGATGGCGGCGAGCGACAGCACGAGGGTGGAAGCGAGCTTGAGGGCGAAGGTCTTGGTCATGATGTTCTCCAGTATCTTAAAATTCGTTGAATTTCGTTGATTGTTCGCTGCGACTGCCAGAACGTTGCTTTGTTTGTGCGCGCCGTCCATGTAACGAACTATAGGAGAGTCATCGGTGCGTTAGACCAGTCTTATCCGGATAGATTATTCAGATTTTTTGAATATACAGACAGCTCGGGCGCACCGTGGCCCGCTACTTCACAAAGCCAAGCACCTCCCGGAACCGTTCATGCTGGCTCGTGCGCATCCATTCAAAGGCAACCATCTCGACCGTGGCCGCGGTTGCCCCGCTGTTGCGCATCCTGTCGATTGCCGCCTCCCGGCTGCAGGCCTGCCGCGAGCCGATGGCATCCAGCACCACGGTGACTTTCAAGCCGTGCCCGAGCAGCCCGGCAACGGTCTGGAGCACGCAGACGTGGGCTTCGCAGCCGGCCACCACCACGTTCTTCCGGCCTTCAGGAAGCAAGTCGAGCAAACCGTCCCGGCAGCCGTCGAAGTAATCCTTGGCCAGGGTCCGGTCGCACAGGCGCTTGATGTCATCGATATTCCCGCCCAGGCTGCCGGGGCTTTGTTCGGTGCCGATCACAGGCACGTCCAGCACGCGCGCGATGTTGCCAAGACGGACGGCCTCCTTTGCCACGCGATCGCCTTCGTGGATCGCCGGCATCAGGCGACCCTGGAAATCCACCAGCACTAGAACGGATTCGGCGGCGTTGTGCAGCATGTTCATTTCCTTTGGCGAGTTGGAGTGCCCAGCGTTTCGCGCATGCGATGCCCGGCGGGAGCGGTCGACGTCTCAAGCCGCATTGTCCCGCTTTGAGGCCGGCTCGGGCAGGTCGATTCAAGGGCGCCGGCATGCGGCCGTGATGCGGCTTACGCCGGCACAGCCTGCCGCAGTGCCAGGAAGGTGCCATCAGGCTGGTAGAAGATGACCGCGTCCACGATGTCTGGCGAGGGACGGCGAAACGCGACCCGATACCCCTGGAGGCCTTCCAGGTCAAAGGTCCGCCCGTCAAATGGCCGCAGTGGCCAACTCTGCCGCTCGTCGATGCGCAGCGATAGCTGGCCCGCCGCATCGAGCGTGACGCTGATCTCCTGCATGCCGTGCATGAAACTGCCAGCGCAGAGGGCGCGGAATGCCGGGTCGAGCACGTCGCCGCCTGCCGCGCGGCGAAATACGATATCCGCCACCATCGGCTCCAAAGGCGCGCAGATCCGGTCGATGTTGCCTTCCCGGTCATAGCCGAAGCTCAGTGCGAGATTGTCGGGATGGATCTCGGCCGGCTTGTCGGGGGTGGTGAACACATCGTAGTGGCGGTGTTCGAGCTGGCCCGACATGCCGCGCCAGCGCCATGCCAGCGCGTTGTTCTCTTTGGTGATGCCGATCCGCCCGTAGGCCGGGTGTTCGTACTCGCCCGCATAGTCGTCGAGCGGATGGCTCGGCGTGGTGCCGGTCCGGCGCAATTCGCTGCGCGCTTGCTGGTCGACCTTCTGCTGCGCAAGCGCCTGGCGGCGCATGGTGCGGAACCGGTCGAACCAGTCGATCGGCTTGTGGCCGCAAAGCTGATCGAGCGCGTGGTAGGTCAGCAGTTCGGTGACGGCGCTTGGGGCGCGATTGGTGAGCACCGCGATGCCGATCCGGCGTTCCGGCAGCATCGTCATGGCGTTGCCCCAGCCGACCCAACTGCCGGTGTGCGAGACCTTTCGTTCGCCGCGATAGTGTTCCAGTGACAGGCCGAGCCCGTAGTGGAACTCGCCCACCTCCTTGAACACGGAGCGGCCCACGTGCACGCGCGGGGTCATCATTTGCCGGACGATGTCCGCCGACAGCAGCGGCTTGCCGTCCACGGTGCCTTCGTCGATCAGCAAGCGCATCCACTTCGCCAGGTCCGACACGCAGGCATTGAGCCCGCCGGCGGGCAGGGCACGGATCGGCGTCAGCATCGCACGCTGGCTTTCGTCGCCTTGCATGATGTGTGGATGCGCATGGTTCGGCGCGGCGGCGAGCGCTTCGATGGATAGTCCGAAGTGTGCGAAGCCCAGCGGACGGAGCAGGCGCTCGGTGGTGAAATCCTCCCAGCGCTGCCCGCTGATGCGCTGCGCGATGTGCCCGGCCACGAGATACCCCAGGTTCTGGTACTGGTAGGCCTCGCGCACGTCGCGGCTCGGCTCCAGATGGCGCAAGGCCGCCAGGATCTGCACCATGGACAGGTCGCCCGGCGAGTGGATCCAGTCGTGGCGCGGGACGCCGCTGTGATGGCAAAGCAAGTCCCGCACGGTCACGCGCTCGGTCGCGACCGCATCGTGCAGCCGAAACTCCGGTATGTAATCGCGCACGGGCCGGGTCCAGTCGAGCTTGCGCTCATCCACCAGCAGGCCAAGCCCGGCGGCGGTGAAAGACTTGGTGAGCGAGCACAGCAGGAACTGGGTGTCCGCCGTCACGGGCGCCGACGCTTCCGTGTCGCGCACGCCATAGCCTTTTGCCAGCACCGTTTCACCATCCCGGATCACGGCGAGTGCAAGGCCCGGCACCTTCCATTCTTGCATCGACGCCTGGACGAGATCATCGAAATCACTGAGCATGGCGCGGGATCCTTGTCTGTGCAACGGCATGGTTTATTGGCGCTCGGCGCGGTTTGCGTTGCGCGCCGGATCGCCCGCGGGGATCGCAGCATGCGCCAGACGTTAGCACCGGCCCGGCAAACTGTTATCGCCACCAAGGAGGGTGTGTTGTGGCCGCGCGACGGCGCAGGACGCGGCGCAATCCTGCGAGGTTCCCGGCCGGATTGATTTACCGCCAGGACCTCGGAGCGGGGCGGACACCGCTGGGCTGCCGGCGAATGTGCATGTGGTTGGCGACACGCCATCGGGGCCATGATGCGGGATGGCACCTGATGTTACCGGGGCCAGCGGGCGGCCAGGTATCCGGGTTTTTCCGTGTGCGCTAATTTCCGGATCGCTGGCGGGCACGACTAGAATGGATTGTCCGGAGCGAGGCGCTTCGCACTGAAGTGCCCGCCACGCCCCACATCGCTCGCATCGCTCACATTACTCACGCCGTTCGCACCAGAGGAGCCGCCCATGTCCCTGCCTCATCTAGCTTCCGGCCAGGTGGCCAGCGTGCTGCCGCTAGGCGAGCGTCTCGCGAAGACACCCACTACCGCCTTCTTCAAGGAAAGCCGCCTGGAGGTCATGCGCCTGGTGCTGACCGCCGGCAAGCATATGCCGGCCCATGCGGTAGCCGGGCCAATCACCGTGCAGTGCCTGGAAGGCGAAGTCGATATCGGCGTGGAGGGCGCGCACCGGCTGCTACGCCAGGGCGACCTGGTCTATCTGGAATCCAACGTGATGCACGATGTGACGGCGATCAGCAACGCATCGCTGCTGGTGACGCTGGTGCTGCTGTAGCCAGTGCCATAGCTGGCGTCGCCAGGAAACGCTCAGTGCTTTGCCGGACGCGCGTGCAATAGCCAGAGGACTTCAAATTCCTCCGGTGTCATCGCCGTGCCGTCGAACTCCGGATCCGCGTTGATCTCGGCAAGGCAGGGAACCGGCACCAGCCCGAGATTGGTACTGCCCGTTGCCGCGCCGGTGCTCGCGAAGCCTACGGTTCCATCCCGGAAGAATTCCAGCTTCCTGGTCTCGAAGCGTGCGCCGTCAAGCTCCGACACGAGTCGAACCGGCTCCGAGGCAAGCTCGTGCCGCCAGATGACGTCGATGTATTCCATCGGGGTCTCCCCTCAAGCTGCGTGTCGCCAAACAAAAACCTAGTCCTTGGATAGCTCGCAGAACCGCAGGCGGTTGCCAAACGGATCCGCGACTTGCAACTGCCGTCCCCAACCCACCACGTCGATGCCCGGTTTTGCATAGCGATACTGCCTGGCATCCAGTTCGCGATGCAGGGCATCGATGTCCTCCACGGGGACGAACACCGTCGAACCCGGCGTGGCGTCGCCATGGTGCTCGCTCAGGTGCAGCGTCAGGCCGGATCGCCTCACCTGGGCGTAGAGCGGAAATTCCTCACCGAAACGATGCTCCCAATCGAGCGAAAAGCCAAGATAGTCCAGATAGAATTCCTTGGCCTTCTCGACCGAGAAGATCCGGAAGATGGGGATGGCGGGGGACAGGTTCATGGCATTGCGCCTGCGGCTTACGCTTCGACCAGGTTGGGAATCTCCACAGCGGGATTGACGTCGGCCGCATAGTCCACGCCGTCGATGCCGAATCCGAATAGGCGCAGGAACTCCGCCTTGTAGCCCGCAAAATCGGTGAGCGCGTAGATATTCTCGTCGGTGACCTGGTCCCACAACTGCGTTACGCGGGCCTGGACATCCGGGCTGAGTTCCTTCTCGTCCGTGCGCAGGCGGCCTTCCGTGTCCTGGCGCGGCGACTGGCTGTACAGGCAGTCCTGGTAGAGCGAGTAGACCTGCTCGATGCAGCCTTCGTGGGTGCCGGTTTCCTTCATGACCTTGAACAGCAGCGACAGGTACAGGGGCATCACCGGGATGGCGGAGCTGGCCTGGGTCACTACGGCCTTGAGCACCGCGACACGCGCGTCGCCGCCGGTGGCGGCCAGCTTGCCGCGCAGGTCCAGCACCTTCTGATCCAGGTCTTTCTTGGCGGCGCCGATGGAGCCGTTCCAGTAGATGTCGTGGGTGACCTTCTCGCCCAGGTAGGTAAACGCGGTGGTCTTTGCGTTGTCGGCGAGCACGCCGGCGGCGAGCAGGGCGTCGATCCACATTTGCCAGTCTTCGCCGCCCATCACGGCGACCGTGTGATCGATCTCTTCCTGCGTGGCTGGCTGCAGGTTGATTTCCTTGATCACCTCTTTGTCGGTGTCCAGGCCGCGCTGCCGGATTTCCTTGCCAATGGGCTTGAGCGTGGAAGTGAAGATTTCCCCCGTCTTAGGGTGCTTTCGCCGCGGCGCAGCAAGACTGTAGACGACCAGGTCGACCTGGCCGAGATCACGCTTGATGATGTCGATGGTTTGCTGCTTGATCTCGTCGGAAAAGCCGTCGCCATTGATGCTCATGGCATAGCGGCCTTCGGCCGCTGCCGCCTTGTGAAACGCCGCCGTGTTGTACCAGCCTGCGGTGCCAGGCTTGCTCTCGGTGCCGGCGCGTTCGAAGAACACGCCGAGCGTGTCGGCGCCGCAGCCGAACGTTGCCGTGATGCGAGCGGCTAGCCCATAGCCCGTGGAGGCGCCGATGACGAGGACCTTCTTGGGTCCGTTGGCGACCGGGCCGTTTGCCTTCACGTAGGCGATCTGCTGGTTGACGTTGGCTTCGCAGCCGGCGGGGTGGGCGGTGACACACATAAAGCCGCGCACGCGGGGTCCGATGATCATGGTGGGTTCCTTGCAATTTTGGTGGATTGTAATAGAACCCCGGCCTGCGGCATGCGCCAGCCTGCATTGCCGCCGGTATCAATCGTCCCGCGTCAGCACTTCCAGCAACTCGATCTCGAAGACCAGATTCGAGTTTGGCTTGATATGGGCGCCGACCTGCCGCTCGCCATAAGCAAGGTGGGCGGGGACATGGAGCTTGCGTTTGCCGCCGACTTTCATGCCCATCAGCCCCAGGTCCCAGCCTTTGATCACGCGTCCGGTGCCGATCACGCACTGGAAGGGCTTGCCGCGATCGTAGGAGGAGTCGAACCTGGTGCCGTCCTCCAGGTAGCCGCTGTACTGGGTGGTGATCAAGGCGCCTTTGACCACGGCCTTGCCGTCGCCGAGTTGAATGTCTTCAACCTGTAGTTCGTTGCTCATCCGCTGCTCTTTTTCATGGGTGCATTGACCGAGGAGGCAGAGTTTACATCCCGCGGCAGTGTCACCAGAAGGGGCACTGGCGCCGCACGTGCACATGCTGGATCTTGGCGGGCGTCAAGATGGTGTTCAGCGCACCGTTCGCGCTACGTGTTGTTCTCGCCAAGCGCGGGAACGTGATCGTCGCTTGCAGGCAGTCCAAGGGAGAACTTGACGGGGAAGTTCAGCGCGATGGCGTTCTCCGATGGCACCTCGCGGACCATGTTCCGCGCCTTGACGTGCGGGTCCGCGAAAAGCTCCCGCGCGCTGAGCGCCGGTGAGAACGGCAGGTCGAAGGGCGCGAAGACTGCCGCCCATTGCGCAAGGGACCGCGACCGGAAGATCCCGCAGAGCAGGCCGTTGACTTCTGGCTTGTGCTGCTGGCGGCCGGGCCGCGACGTGAACCGGGCATCGAGCAGCGCTGGAAAGTCCGCACCAATCGCCTCGCACAGGTTGAGCCAGAACTTGTTTTCCAGGATGCCCATGGCGAGATGGCGGCCATCGCTGGTCTCGAAGATATCGTTGTCCGGCATGACGGTTGGCGATTCGTGCGGGCGATCCTCGTACCCGCGCGCGGCCCAGGCGCCATGGGCAGTCCACGACAGGATGGCGTCATGGATCGACACATCGAGATGCTGGCCACGGCCATGTTGCCGCGCGCTCATGACCGCCACGGCCAGCGCCAGTGCCGCATAGCCCGAGGCCGCGTAGTCGGAAACGCGCACGCGCGGCCGGGACACCTTGTCGTCCACCTGCACCGGCACGGACCAGTAGCCTGCCAGCGCGAGATAGTTCAGGTCGTGGCCGGCATGGTTCGCATACGGGCCGGTCTGGCCGAACCCGGACACGGAGCACAGCACGATGGCCGGGTTGGCTTGCGCAAGCGCGTCATAGCCCAGGCCGAGGCGTTGCATCACGCCGGGCCGGAAGCCTTCGACAACGGCGTCCGCTTCTGTCACCAGGCGCAGGAATGCCGCGCGGCCCTCGTCGGATTTCAGGTCGAGCGCGACGGATTGCTTGCCGCGATTGAACTGGGCGAACACGGCAGGCCCGAGCTGGCGGGCGGTGTCGCCCGTGCCCGGCTGCTCCACCTTGATCACGTCCGCGCCCAGTTGCATGAGCAGGGTGGTGGCATGCGGGCCGGGCAGGAGCTGGCTGAGATCAATGATCTTGACGTCCTTCAGGCAGGACCACTCTGGTTTCATTGCGGGTTTCACTACGGGCTCCCGGCGCTTTAGCCGACGTCGCCGTTCATGCCGATCGAGCGGATCAGCTTGCCGTATCGGGCGGTATCCGCGGCCACCATGCCGTTGAACTGCGACGGCGAAGCACTGCGGCGCAATTCCCCGGCGTTGGCCTTCAACTGCGCATCCAGGCGCCCGCTGGCCTGCAACGCCGTGACTGCGGCAAAGAGCCGCTGGGTGAGTTCGGCGGGCAGGTGCGCGGGCGCGAACAGGCCGCTCCAGTTGTCCAGCACCAGGCCGGGGGGCAGGACCTCGGCAAGCGTTGGCACCTCCGGGAAATAGACGGAGCGTGCGGACGACGACACCGCCAGCGCCCGCACCTGGCCATTGCGCAGGTACTGGGTCGCTGTGCCCAGCACCGGCATGCCGAACTGGGTCTGGCCGCTGAGCATGGCGGTGATGATCTCCGTCGCGCCTTTGTAGGGGATGTGCACGGCCTCGGTGCCCGTCTGGTGCAGCAAGGCCTCTACCGCCAGATGCGCGATGCTGCCTTTGCCGCCCGAGCCGTAGTTGAGCTTGCCCGGCGCGCGCCTGAGCGCGGCGATCAGCTCGCCGGCGGTCTTGTATGGCGCATCGGCAGGCACGACGAGAGCGGTAGGGCCGCCGGAAATCGCCGCGATGGCGGTGAAATCGCGCGCGGGATCGTACGGCATGTTTTGGTACAGATGCACGTTGATCACATGCGCGTTCGCGAGAATGCCCAGCGTGTAGCCGTCCGCGGCGGCGCGCTTCAAGGCGTTCGCGCCGATCACGCCGCCCGCGCCGGGCATGTTCTCCACGACCAGCGGCTGGCCAAGCGCGCGGCCCAGCTCGGCCGACAACGTCCGTGCGATGTTGTCCGGCGCGCTGCCAGCCAGGAACGGGACGATCAGGCGCACGGGACGATTGGGATAGGGCGCGGCGGCGCGCACCGGCGCGAGCATGCTGCCAAGTGCGGCAGCGCCCGCGGTGGCGAGCCAGGTTCGGCGTTTCATAGGAGTGTCTCCAGTTATTGGCTGCGCAGTTTGCCTGCGTCGGATGGATCAACCGCTGCCGGCTCAGGCTTTCGCCTGCATGGGTTCGAGAATCGCGCGGGCGATGGTATTGCGCTGGATCTCGCTGGTGCCGGTGAAGATCCGGAACATGCGCAGCTTGCGGAAAGCCTGCTCCACCGGATGTCCTCGCGTCACGCCCACATTGCCGTGGATCTGTACGGCTTTGTCGGCCACCTCGAAACAGCGCTCGGAGATGAACAGCTTGCATGCCGCGGCCTTCACCCGAAGATCCGCGCCACTGTCCGCCAGCGTGGCGGTTTGCGCGATCATGCTCTCGCAAGCCCACAGCGCGGCGGCCATGTCCGCCAGCATGTGCTGGATGGCCTGGAAGCGCGCAATGGGCCCGCCGAACTGGCGGCGCTGGCCGGCGTACTCCAGCGAGGATGCGTAGGCCTTGGTGGCCAGGCCCAGCATGGTGGGGCAATGCAGCAGCCGGTTGACGTTGATGCGCGACATGCCGAGCTTGAAGCCGTTGCCTTCGCCGCCAAAGATGTTGGCGCGCGGCACCCGCACATTGACGAACTCGATGTCCCCATCGATATGCTGGCCCGACATCGGCACGTACTCGGTGCTGACCTTGACGCCGGGCAGGTCCAGGTCGATCAGCACGGCCGTGATGGCCGGGGGGGACGCAGTGGCGTCGGTGACGCACATGACGATGGCAAAGTCGGCAAACGGCGCGCCGCTGATGTAGTGCTTGCGGCCGTTGATGACGAGGTCATCGCCGTCCACCACGGCCGTGGTGGAGATGCTCTGGGCATCCGAGCCGGAATGCGGCTCGGTCAGGGCGAAGCAGGTGGACTTCTCGCCCCGGATGACGGGCTGGAAGTAGCGCGCCAGCTGGTCCGGCGTGGCGTACTTGAGCATATTGCCCACGCGCGGCGGGCCGCCCAGGTCGCCCAGCACATGCGGCGCCAGCACCGCGCCGCTGGCGGCAAGGTCTGCCTTCAGCGCGCATTGCTCGGCGATGTTCAGCCCCTTGCCGCCGAGCTCGACGGGCAGGCAGGCGGCATAGAGCCCCAGCTCGCTGGAGCGGCGCCACACGCCGCGCAGCACGTCGCGCGGCCAGGCATCTTCCGAGCCCAGGCCCAGCTCGCGCTCCAGCGGCAGCAGTTCCTCATGGATGTAGCGCTGGATGCTGGCGCGGGTCTCGACCAGCACGGGATTGGTGAGGTTGTCGAACATGGTGGTTCTCCTTAATTCACGCGACGGGATACGCCTTGCCAATACGGCTCGCGCACCAGTTTGCGAGCGAGCTTCCCGCTCGCGTTCTTGGGCAGTTCGGTGACGAAATCGATGGTTCGCGGCGACTTGTAATCGGCAATGCGCGCGCGGCAGTGCGCGATGAGGTCTTCGGCAGTGCCTTGCCGGCCGGGCCGCAGGGCGACGACGGCCTTGACGCTTTCGCCCCAGGTGTCGTCGGGCACGCTGATCACGCAGGCTTCCATCACGTCCGGATGCTGGTAAAGCGCGGCCTCGACCTCGGTCGGATAGACGTTGAAGCCGCCGGAGATGATCATGTCCTTCTTGCGGTCGACCAGGTAGATGTAGCCTTCTTCATCCACCCGGGCCAGGTCGCCGGTGCGCAGCCATCCGTCCACCAGCACTTCGCGCGTCAGCTCCGGCTCGCCCCAGTACCCGTGGAAGACATCCTCGCCGCGGATCACCAGTTCGCCGATGTCGTCCCCGGCCACTTCGCGGCCCTGCTCGTCGACCACGCGCACCTGCGTTTCGCCAAGTGCCCGCCCGCAGGAGGCCAGCCGCTCGGGCCGGTGCGCCAGTGCGTGGGCATGATCGTCGGTCGAAAGGCGGGTCACGCCGGAGGTGGACTCGCTCGCGCCATAGCCTTGCGACAGGATGGGGCCGATGCGCTCCCACGCCTCGCGGATGCGCGCGGGCGCCATCGGCGCGGCGCCGTAGGCCAGGGTCTTGAGGCTGCTCAGGTCGGCGCTGGCCAGGGTTGGTTCCGTCAGCAGCATATTGATCATGGCCGGCACCATGAACACATGGGTGAGGCGCAGCCTGGCCACCTCCGCCAGGAAATGCGCGGGCTCGAACTTGTCGAACAGCACCAACGTTGCGCCGGTGTACAGATACGGCTGCATCAGCATGCCGGAGGCGTGGGTGATGGGGCCGATCAGCGCCAGGCGGTCACCGGGACGTGCCGGCTTGTCCATGCTCTGCAGCATCTTGCGCAGCGCTGCCAGGCGGTTGCCATAGCTTTGCATGGCGGCCTTGATCTTGCCCGTGGAACCCGAGGAAAAATGCAAGACGGCGAGGTCGTCGGGCTGCGGCGCGATGTCGAGCGGCGCTGGGCTCGCGCCTGCGAGCAGGGCCTCGTAATCGCCGTAGCCGTGCGCGGGTTTGCCAATCGCGATGAACGTTTCCACTGACGCGAAGCCCGCGGTTTGCGCCGAGTAGCCGGTATAGCCCGGTCCGGCAAACAGGATGCGCGGCGTGCAGTTCTCGACCACATCCGATGCCTCCGCCGCCGTGAAGCGCGGATTGAGCGCGGCCTTGACGAGCCCGGCCTTGTACAGGGCGCACTCGATTTCGACCAGTTCGGGGCGGTTGCGTGACTGAATCGCCACGCGATCACCCCGGGTAAGGCCGAGGGCCAGCAAGGCATTGGCGAGGCGGTTCGAGCGCTCGTCCAGTTCGCGATAGGTCAGCACGCGGTCGTTGTAAAGCACGGCGGCGTGATCCCCCCAATAACGCGCGGCGCGGCGCAGGAAGAAAGCGAATCCCATGGGTTGTCTCCTTGATGGTTCTTGGCCGTAGTCTGTAAGATGCGGGGCATCACTACAATGCTGTACCGGATATAAAGACATAACCAGCGGGAATGTCGCGATGGAGACGAGAGATCTTGAATACGTGCTGGCCGTGGATGCGCACGGCGGCATCGGCCGCGCCGCGGAGTCGCTGGGCATCAGCCAGCCGGCCCTGACCAAGGCGGTGCAGCGTGTGGAAGCGCAGATCGGCCTGCCCTTGTTCGAACGCACCGCCCACGGCATGACGCCGACGCAGGCGGGCATGCAATTCATGGTGCGGGCGCGCCGCATCCGGCTGGAGTTCGACGATGCGCTCAAGGAGATGCAAGGCATCCGCACTGGCGAACTGGGCATGCTCCGTCTGGGCTATTCGCCTTCGATCCCCAATGCCCTGGTGCTGGACGCCTGCCGTCAGCTGCTGCGGGAGCGGCCTGTTGCCCGCCTGCGATTGCGCCGGCTGCTGGCGCGGGACCTCATGGAGCTGCTGCTGGCGGGCGAGCTGGACCTTGCCATTGCCCCCACACCGAGGGAGCGCGCCAGCGAGTTCGCGGTGGAAGAGCTGTTCGACGACCGGCTGGTGGTGGTGGCCGATGAAGCGCACCCGCTGCAGCGCCGCCGCAAGCTGACCCTTGCGGATCTGGCGGGCCAGGACTGGCTGCTGCCCGGGCCGCATATCATCTTGCGCCAGCAGGTTGACGCGGCGTTCCGCAAGCAGGGGCTGGCCGCCCCGAACCTGCGCATCGAGACCGATTTTGGCAGCGCCTCGCTCTTCGACCTGATGCGCGGCACGCTGATGCTGGGCATATCGGGCACGAACGCCAATGCGGTGACGACCGGGCTGCGCCCGCTCAACCTGGGGCATGAAGAACTGGACCTGCGCCGGCGCGTGGGCGTGATCACCCGGGCCGGCGCCTATCTCTCGCCGCTCGCGCAGCGCATGACGGCGCTGGTGCGCGAGCAAGGCGCCTGAGCTGCCGGGCTATGCGCCACTGTCTGGGGCCAGCGGGGCCACCGGAGTGAAAGGGGCGCGGAAATGATCGACCAGGAAATCGATGAACGCCCGCGCCCGCGTGGTCTGGTCGCGCTGCCCCGGATAGTAGACGAACAGGTCGGCCGGGGGCAGGGTGGCGTCGGGCAGCACCAGCCGCAAGCGCCCGCTTTCCAGGTACTTGGCCAGATCCCACTCGGAGCGCATCAGGATCCCATGCCCGTCGAGCGCCCAGCCCAGGACGATGTCGCCATCGTTGCTCGACAGCGTGCCATGTACCCTGACCATCTCGCCTTGGGTCCCTGCCATGAAGCGCCATATGCCATGTGCGTCGTCGTTCTGGCGATGGATGATGCAGCGGTGATTGGCCAGTTCGGCCAGGCTCGCCGGGGTGCCATGCCGGTCAAGGTAGGCGGGTGACGCGCACAGGAAGCGCCGGTTCGACATGATGCGGCGCGCGTTGAGGCGGCCGTCCGGCAGGGCGCCGAAGCGGATTGCCAGGTCGAAGCCGCTTTCCACGAGATCGATTGCCTTGTCGGTGACTTCGAATTGCACCTCCACGAACGGGTAGCGCCTGGCGAATTCGGAGACCAGCGGGGCGATGGTGGTCCGGCCGAAGCCGAGCGTGGCGTTGATGCGAAGCAGCCCGCGCGGCTCGGCACGGCTGCTGGAAATGGCATCCTCCATCTCGCGCAGCTGGGCGAGGATCTGCGTGGCGTGCGCGAGGTAGATGTCGCCCTCCCGCGTCAAGCTGGTGCTGCGGGTGGTGCGGTTCACCAGCCGTGCGCCAAGCCGTTCTTCCATTTGCGCGAGCCGCTTGGTGGCTGCCGGTGGCGTCAGGTTCAGCGCCCGCGCGGCGGCCGAGAGATTGCCGTATCTCGCAATCAGCACAAAAAACTCGAGGTCCGAGGTGATATCGGTTTTCACTGATGGAAAAGAGTGATGGGTGTCCCAGTGGATTTTAAGCGGGTTATTGCCGCCCGGAGCCGCATCAGTATTAACCACAAGTGAATAGTGAAATGCGTTCTGGCGAAACTCAGCCATGCGCCGCCTCGCTACGCTGGAGCCTTCCTACCACTCAGCGCACGCACGCCGTGCCACGCTCCAGGAGACGCTCCAATGAAAATCGTGGAAATTCGCGAGAAGACGGTGCCCATCAGCTCGCCGATCCGCAACGCCTATATCGACTTCAGCAAGATGACGCTGAGCGTCGTCGCCGTGGTGACCGACGTCATCCGGGATGGCAAGCCCGTCGTTGGCTACGGCTTCAATTCCAATGGCCGCTATGGGCAGGGGCTGCTGATGCGCGAGCGGTTCATCCCGCGCGTGCTCGAGGCGGACCCCGCAACCCTCATCGACGACAACGGCACCAACCTCGACCCCCACAAGATCTGGGCGGCGATGTTCGCCAACGAGAAGCCGGGCGGCCACGGCGAGCGCTCGGTGGCGATCGGCACCATCGACATGGCGGTGTGGGATGCGGTGGCAAAAATCGAGGGCAAGCCGCTGTTCCAGTTGCTGGCCGAGCGCTACGGCGACGGCAAGCCGGAGCGCAAGATCTTCGTCTACGCGGCGGGTGGCTACTACTACCCGGGCCAGGACCACGGCAAGCTCAAGGATGAGATGCGCAGCTATATCGATCGCGGCTATACGGTGGTCAAGAAGAAGATCGGCGGCGCCTCGCTCGACGAGGACCTGCGCCGCATCGATTCGATTCTCAGCGTGCTGCAGGATGGCCAGAAACTCGCCGTGGATGCCAACGGGCGCTTCGACCTGGACACCGCGATACGGTATGCGAAAGCCCTCTCGCAATACGATCTGTTCTGGTACGAGGAGCCGGGCGATCCGCTCGATTTCGAGCTGCAGGCCACGCTGCGCAACTACTACGACAAGCCGATGGCAACGGGCGAGGACCTGTTCTCCATGCAGGATGCGCGCAATCTGATCCGCTATGGCGGCATGCGCCCCGACCGGGACTGGCTGCAGTTCGACTGCGCGCTGAGCTACGGCCTGGTGGAGTACCTGCGCACGCTGGACATGCTGTTTGAGCACGGCTGGTCGCGCACGCGCTGCATTCCGCATGGCGGCCACCAGATGTCGCTCAATATCGCGGCCGGGCTTGGCCTGGGCGGCAACGAGTCCTATCCGGATCTGTTCCAGCCCTACGGCGGCTTTCCCGATGGCGTGACGGTCGATAACGGCTACATCACCATGCCGGACCTGCCGGGCATCGGCTTCGAAGGCAAGGCCGACCTGTATCGCGCCATGCGGGCACTGGCGGGCGGATGACAGGCAGCACATGGGCCGGCTTGCCGGCCCATGTTGCGTACAGAATACAAATCCTTGGGAAATTTCTGACTGTCGTTGAGCTGGCATCTTTCTTTGTGGTAAAAAAGCGAACTATTCTCATTCGTATTCGTATTCGTATTCGCATTTGAGGGTGGATGGGCGCTTCGCACCACACAGCAGCCCAGGTTCCCGCCAGACCCAACCTTCCCGAGGACGTTTCCGCCGATGTTCAATCACCGCCGCTTGCCGCTGCGCGCCGCCGCATGCCAGGCAATGCCCCGCCTCTCGCCCATTGCCAGCGCTGTATTTGGCCTGACCGTCGCGTTCGCCACGCTGCCCGCCGCCAGCCTGGCGCAGACCGCCACGCCGGCAGCCACGCAAGCCGATGCCACCTTGCCGGTGGCCACCGTCAAGGCCGAGCGGCTGACCGAGCCGGCCAAGGTGGAGAGGATTGGTGGTGGGGCGCTGGGTGAGCGCAAGCCTGTCGACACGCCGTTCTCGGTGGTGGCGGCAAGCAGCGAGGAGATCCAGGACCGCATGGCGCAGACCGCCAGTGACGTGTTCAAGTACGATCCCGCGGTGTCCATCCTGGGCGAGAACGGCCGTACCGAAAACGCCTATTTCGCCGTGCGCGGCATGGCCATCGACCTGCTTAACGGCACCAAGGTGGACGGCCAGAACTTCGTGTCCTGGAACACCGACCTGCCGCTGGAACCGTTCGAGCAGGTAGAACTGCTCAAGGGCCTGTCGGGCTTCATGTACGGCTTCGGCAGCCCCGGCGGCATCATCAACTATGTGGCCAAGCGCCCCACCGATGAGCCGTTGCGCCAGTTCACCGTGGGCTACCAGGCCAACAATGTGTGGAGCGAGAAGATCGACCTGGGCGGGCGCTTCGGGCCGGACCAGCGCTTCGGCTATCGCCTCAACGCGGCCCATGAAGAAGGCCGCACGGCCGATCCGGGCGTGCAGCTGCGTCGCGACGTGCTATCGCTGGCCGCGGATTTGCGCATGACGCCGGACCTGACATGGAGCGCCGACGTGATGTACTGGAAGCGCAAGACCAACGGTACCCTGTTTGGCCTGGGGTTCGACGCCAGCCTGCCGGTCGCCGATGCCAGCAAGGTCTCGCGCCGCTTCGTCCAGCCCTACAGCTTCCACGAGACCGAGACCACCACGGTGGGCACCGGGGTGGACTACCGCATCAACGACAAGTGGAAGACCAGCTTCAAGTACCGCTTCGCGCGCGAAAGCCGCTTCAGCGGGGACAGCTACATCTTTGTCAACGATGCCGCCGGCAATTTCTCCGACACCCAGTACAACTGGAAGTCGGCGTTTTACTACCAGGCCTATGACGGCATGGTGCAGGGCAGGTTTTCCACCGGCGGCATCCAGCACGACGTGGTGTTGGGCGCGGGCTACCAGTCCCAGGTGCGCGTCAACGATGCGGGCGTTGGCGCCACCGACGGCATCTTCCTGGGCGAGAACAATCTCTACAATCCCACGCTGCTGACCAACCAGGCATCCGGCCTGGTGTACCAGCCGTACCGGGACTACAAGATCACGCAGAAATCCGTCTACGCCAGCGACACCATCCAGTTCACCCAGCGCGTCTCGGTCCTGGCCGGCCTGCGCTACACCGATTTCAGCCAGGACAATTTCGACAGCTCGGCCAATGTCACGGCGAGCTACAGCGCCAGGCCGGTCTCGCCCACCGTGGCCCTGATGGTCAAGACCGACAACGACTCCACCGCTTACGTCAGCTACGTGGAGTCGCTTGAGCAAGGCGGCTCGGCCAGCAACAGCAACGCCAACTTCCCGCAGACCTATGGCCCGCTCAAGAGCAAGCAGTATGAGGTTGGCTACAAGACCGAGCGCCGCGGCTGGGGGGCCAACGTAGCGCTGTTCCGCATCGACCGCGGCTACGAGTACACCAACACGGCCAACGTCTTCGTGCAGGACGGCACCCAGCGCTACACCGGCCTGGACACCAGCGGCTGGGTACGCGTGGCGCGCGACTGGCGCGTGATGGGCGGCGTGCTGTGGCTCGACACCAAGGCTACCGGCATCGACGATCCCGCGGTCAACGGCAAGCGCATCTTTGCCACCCCCAGCTACATCGTCAGCGGCCGCGTGGAGTACGACGCCCCCTTTTTGCGCGGCCTGACGCTGGCGGCAGGCGCCAAGGTCACCGGCGCCATGTGGGTGAATGCGGCCAATACCCAGTACGTGCCGTCGTACACCACTGCGGACCTCAGCGCCAGGTACACCACGCGCTACGCTGGCAAGACGGTGACGTTGCGGGCCGCGCTCAACAATGTGTTCGATCGTCGCTACTGGACTACCACGTACGGCGGCTTTGTGTTGCCGAGTGCGGCGCGCACATTCCTGGCGAATGCCACCGTGCAGTTCTAAAGGCCAGTTCTAGCGGTCATTTCCAAAAGATGCTGGCGTCGTCGCGCGGCCTTGGCCGATCTACTTGTACTGCCTGCGGCCGCGCGCCTGGCCAGAACCGCTTTGCTTCATGTTGAAACAGTCAGCCTCTTGCGAATGACTGCCGGAATCGTCCAAGCTAGGATGGTGGAAAGTCCCCCTGCTCATGCGTGCAAAGGGGCCTGGCTGAGCCCTTGCCTCAGTGCTTCAGTGCCTCAGTGCGAGTGCCGGTGATGCGTATCCGGATAGTGCGGGTGCTTGTGCACCAGCGGCTCGTGCCGATGCAGGTGCCGGTGCGGCTCCTTCCCGTCCCAGTCGAAGGCGTGCTCGTGCTGGTGATGCGCATCGTGGCGATGCGCGTGGCTGTGCTCGGTCGCCTCGTGGCTGTGCTCGTGCTCATGATGCTCGCGCAGGTGCAGCCACACGCCCAGCGCCATCAGCAGCGCCGCCACGTAGAACGCCGGCTGCGGCGCCTGCGGCCATATGCCGAACGCGATCACCACGCCGAACAGCGGCGCCACGGAGAAATACGCGCCGGTGCGAGCGGTCCCCAGCAGCCGCAGCGCGATGACGAACAGCGCCAGGCTCACGCCGTAGCCGAGGAACCCGATGATCATGGCCGCGCCCAGCGCGGGCAACGCCGGCAGGTGGTCACCGCCGGCCAGTGCCAGCCCGGTGTTGCACACGCCGGCAACCAGCCCCTTGATACAGGCGATCAGCATGGCGTCGTTGCTTGATACCTTGCGCGTCAGGTTGTTGTCGATGGCCCAGCACAGGCACGCGCCGACGATCAGCAAGGCGCCGGCGGACAGCCGCAGGCTGCCCGGCTGCCAGGACAGCAGCAAGCCGCCCGCCACGATGGCAAGCATGCCAAGGACGATGTGGCGGCTGGCGTTTTCCCTGAAGACCACCCAGGCGATCAGCGCGGTGAATACCCCTTCCACATTCAGCAGCAGGGAGGCCGATGCCGCGCTGGTGCTGGCCAGGCCAGTCATCAGCAGGGCCGGCCCGGCCACACCGCCAGCCAGGATGGCACCCAGCAGCCATGGCGTCTCCTGTCGCGGCACGGTGAGCGGGCTTGTTGCGGCGCCGCTCATGCTGCGCCGCAGCGCCAGCAGGATGCCAAGCCCCAGCCCGCTGCCCAGGTAAAGCAGGCCGGCCAGCAGCAACGGCGGGATCGACCCGGTCAGGGCCTTTGCAAGTGGCGTGCTTGCCCCAAACAGCAGGGCGGCGGCCAGGGCGGGGGCGGCGGTTCGGATGGTCATGGGCAAGGCAGCGAAGCGTGGCAATGCCGTATTGTCGCGCCACGGCGTGGTGGCGGGGGATGCTATATATTTCAGCCTTGGATGCCATGCCGGGCACGGCGGTTTCTACTCTGGAATGTTATGAAAACCCCCTCGCAATACGTGGGCGGCTGGCTGATCTGCGCGGCTGCGCTGCTGATGCTGCCAGCCTGCGCCATCCTGCAACCGGTGCAGGAAGGCCAGAAGCTGATCGGCTCGCCGGAAAGCGCGGTGCGCGCGACCTTCGGTGAGCCCACCAATATCTACCGGCTGGCCGACGGTTCCGTGCGCTGGATCTACTCCAAGCAACCGCTGGGCTATGAGGCCTACGCGGCAGATTTCGATGCCAGCGGAAAACTCACGAACTTCCGGCAGATGCTGGTCACTTCCGAGATCTACCAGGCCAAGGTCGATAGCTGGACCAAGCGCGATGTGGAAGAGCATTTCGGCAAGCCGCTCGAGCCGGTGCAGTACTACCCGCTGATGCAGCGCGACGTCTGGTCTTATCGTTTCCGCCAGGACGGCAACCTGTCTTCGCTGTTCAATTGCTACTTCGACAAGCAGGGCATCCTGAGGCAGGTGCAGATCACCCTGGATCCGCTGGGTGGGGATTCCAGCAGGGCGCCCTGATGCCCTGATGCCTCAATGCGCGCTGGCTTGGCCTGCAATCCATGCTTCGCCGCAAGCTGAAACGTTCTCCCGCGGCGCGCGCCCACAATGGCGACGTGTCCTTCCGGAGAGAACGCCATGCCAGCCTTGCCCAGCGCGGATGCGCGCGCCAACCACGCCCAAGGCGCCAGCGGCCGCGGGCTGGACATGGCCCTGCTGCTGGCTTTGTCCACGCTCTGGGGCGCGTCTTACACATGCATCCGGCTTGGCGTGGCGACGATTCCCCCGGTCACGCTGATTGCGGCCAGAACGTGGATCGCCGCTGCGCTGCTGATGGCGTGGATGGCGGCAAGAGGCATGCAGATCCCGCGCGGCGCGGCAGTCTGGCGCCGTTTTGCGGTGCAGGCCATGCTCAACAGCGTGGTGCCGTTCACGCTCATTGCGTGGGCTGAGCAATCGGTCCCGGCGGGGCTGGCGACGATACTGAACTCCGCGTCGCCGGTGATCGCCGTACTGGGCACGTGGCTGGTCACGCGCCATGAGCGCATCACGGCACGCAAGCTGTTCGGTGTGGTGACGGGGCTTGCGGGCATTTGCCTGATCGTCGGCACCAGCGTGCTGGGCGGGCTTGGGCAGCAACTTCTTGCGCAACTGGCCATCGTTGCCGCGACTGTCTGCTACGCCGGCGCGGCTATCTACGGGCGCTCGTTCAAGGACCTGCCCGCCGCCGCGCCCGCCGCGGGCTCGATGATCGTCGGGGCGGCGGTGCTGGTGCCGGCAAGCCTGGTCATCGACCGGCCCTGGACGCTGCATCCTTCGCTGTCATCGCTTGCCGCGCTGCTGGCGTTATCCGTGTTCTCGACCGCGCTGGCCTTTGTCATCTACTTTCGCCTGGTACGTACGCTGGGGCCGGTGGGCACCACGGCGCAAGCCTATCTGCGGGTGCCGATCGGGGTTGGCATTGGCATCGTGTTTCTTGGGGAATCGCTGGCTGCGGGGGCGTGGGCCGGCCTGGCGTGTGTTGTCGCGGGCGTAGCCGCCATGACGATGCCTGCCCGGCACCGGCCAGTCCGGCAAGGGGAATAGGCCGCACGCGCCGGCATTCGCACCCGGACCCAAATGCTCGAACCCGCTTAGGGTCCCTGGCGCTGCCGATGGTATCCGGGCCGCGGCCCTTGGCTCAGAACCCGGCCTTGTGCACAGGGCCATCCCAGCCGTCGAGGTACTTGGGCAGGGCGTCGTTGACGTCCAGCACGCGATGGCGATAGAACAGGTGCATGGCTGGCTGCAGCGCATCCGGCAGCGCACCGCCGCAGGCCCGCGCGAAAAGGGTGTTCGGGACCACCGACATGCCCAGCCGGTTGATGCCAAAGAGCGTCTCGCCGCACTGCGGGCAAAACTGGCGCTGGAGCTGCCGGGTCGCATGGTGATAGGTGGCCAGGTGCTGCGCGCCGCGCGCCACCACCACGTTGGCCGGCTCCCAGGCCGTGGCGGCGAACACCGGCGTGGCATAGAAATCCCGGCAGGCCTGGCAATGGCAATTGGCTCTCGCCACCGGTTCTCCGGCAATGCGCAGCTGCACCTGGCCGCAAAGGCACTCCAACGTAGCGGGAATCTGCATAGGCGTTATCTCCTGTTGTTTGTGTTTCCTGAATGGCGGGGTGCATTCTACTTGGCCGCGATGCGGGCTGCAGGGCGCGCCTTCCGGGCGCCTATCCCGCCACGGCCGCATCCAGCATGGCGCCGAACAACCCGATCAGCAGCGCGATGGCCGAGGCGATGAACCAGCGTACCGTCTTGCGGTACTCGGGCACCAGGTCGTCCTCCACCCGCAGCGAACGGAACAGGGCGATGATCTGCAGGCACACCGCCGCCACCAGCGAGATGGCGGCGAACAACGCCTGGACGCTCCAGTGGCCGGGACTCTCGAAGCCCCAGAAGCGCCAGAACGCCAGCGAGAAGCCCAGCAGGACCGTGATGGCGGTGATGATGCCTTGCCGGTAGCCGGCCGGCACGACCTGCGGCGGCGCGCCTGCCGCCTTGGGGGCGGGCGGTGGCGGGGCCGCGGGATCGGGGCCAGGATCGGCTTGAGAGGCGGTCATGGGCTGTCCTCCTGATTGGTGCCGCAAGGCCATGCAAGTGATGCAACGAGTATAGGCACCGGCGGGGCGCGAACGCTCCCCCTGGCCTCTGCATCCGACCCGTATCCGACCTGTCCTGTATCCGACCATCCGTGGCCGCCATCCACCCTCTGCGGGCATTACAATGCGGCTTCAAAGCCGCCGCGTTGCCCGCAACGCTGGCCGGTCTGTTTTTTTGCCTACGCCTGATCCCCTACCTCCTCATGTCCTCGCTTCCCCCCTCAGACAATCGCATCTGGTTCGATGGCGCAGCCGGTAGCATCGAAGCCCTGGCGGATGCGCCGCAAGGCCCGATCCGCGCGATCGCCGTCGTGGCGCACCCGCATCCGCTGCTGGGCGGCAGCGCGGAACACAAGATCCCGGTGGCGCTGGCCAGGATCTTCCAGGCGCGCGGCTTCCTTGCCGTGCGGCCGAATTTCCGGGGCGTGGGCGGCACGCAAGGCAGCCACGATGCGGGTGAGGGCGAGACCGACGATGTGCTTGCCGTGGTGCGGCAGATCCAGTCAGCGCACCCAGGCCTGCCGCTGGCGCTGGCGGGATTCTCGTTCGGCGCCTATGTGCAGACGCGCGTGGCGCAGCGCTTGCTGCAAGGCAGCGAGCCCGTCGCGCACCTGATCCTGGCCGGCATGCCGGCCGGCCCGGCGGCCGGCGGGCGCACCTACGACACGCCCGCGGTGCCGGCCGATGCTTTTGTCATCCATGGCGAGAACGACGCCAATGTGCCGCTGCAAGCGGTGTTCGACTGGGCACGCCCGCAGGAGCTGCCGGTCGCGGTGGTGCCCGGCGCCAACCATTTTTTCACCGGCAAGCTGCCGGTGTTCCAGCGCGCCGTGGCGCAGTACCTGGATACCCGGCTGCGAATCGCCGGGGCCGCCAGCTAAAGATTCTTTTAAAGCGCGTCAATCCATGGCCGCATGCGCCACGGCATCGTCGTCGACGTGGCGCGTGGGCTTGATCAGCAGGATGAGCGGCACCACCAGCAGCGTGGCAAGGAACATGACCTTGAAATCGTTGAGGTAGGCGATCATCGTGGCCTGCTGGTTGATCGACTGGTTGAGCATGGCCAGGTCGTAGCGCGAGCCGCTTGCCAGCAGGGATTGCAGGGCCGGGTTGTACACGCTCACATTGGCCGCCAGGTCGGCGTGGGCCACCTGCGTGTTGCGCGTCATCAAGGTCTGGATCACGGAGATGCCGATGCTGCTGCCGATGTTGCGCATCAGGCTGTAGGTGGCCGTGCCGTCCGCGCGCAGCGCTGGCGCGAGCGTGGAAAACGTCAGCGCGCTTAGCGGCACGAACACCAGCCCCAGGCCAAAGCCCTGGATGATGCCGGGCCACACGATATCGGACACCGACAGCACCACGGTGTACTGCATCATCTGCCACAGTGCGAAAGCGGAAATCAGGAAGCCCGCAAACAGCAGCACCCGGGCGTCGATCCGCTTGAGCAGGCGCCCGGCCAGCAGCATGGAGAGCATGGTGCCGGCGCCGCTTGGCGCGGTAACCAGCCCGGTGGTGGCCACCGGATAGCCCATCAGGTTTTGCAGCATCGGCGGCAGCAAGGCGCGGGTGGCGTACATGACCGCGCCGATCACGAAGATAAAGCAGGCACCGGTGGCAAAGTTGCGGTCCTTGAGCAACTGGTACCGGAAGAATGACCTGGGCCCGGCCGTGGCGGTGTGCGCCAGGAAATACAGGAAGCTGACCCCCGCCAGGATGGCCTCGATGCGGATCTCCAGCGAGCCGAACCAGTCGAGCTGTTCGCCACGGTCGAGCATGGCCTGGAACGCGCCGATGGCCAGGCCTAGCGTGATGAAGCCGAACGCATCGAACTTCACGGCCCGCGCCGGCGCCCGGCTGGGCAGGAAGGACAGCACGCCGAACAAAGCGAATGCGCCGATCGGCACATTGATGAAAAACACCCATCGCCAGTTGTAGCTATCGGTCAGCCAGCCGCCTAGCGTCGGGCCCAGGATGGGTCCCACCATCACGCCCATGCCCCACACCGCCATTGCCTGTCCCTGCTTCTCGCGGGGGTTGATATCCAGCAGGATGGATTGCGACAGCGGCACCAGCGACGCCCCGAAAATGCCCTGCAGCAGCCGCGACGCCACGATCTGCGCCAGCGTGTCCGACATCCCGCAGAACGCCGAGGCAATGGTGAAGCCGGTGATCGAAATGGCCAGCAGGCGCTTGACGCTGAGCCGGTCGGACAGCCAGCCGGTGAGCGGCGTGGCGATCGCGGCAGCGACGATGTACGAGGTCAGCACCCAGGTGATCTCGTCCTGCGACGCCGACAGGCTGCCTTGCATGTGCGGCAGCGCCACGTTGGCAATGGTGCTGTCGAGTGTCTGGATCAGGGTCGCGGCCATGATCGCGATGGTGATCATGGGCCGGTTGAGCGGCATTTCTGCGCGCCCGGCTACCGCTTCGGAAGACATGGTTTGAACAACCTGGAGGGGTTCGGTTGAATAATAAGCATGCTTATTATACGGGCGCGCTAAAGCATGGCAAGCCGCTTGTGGCCGGCGTGCCGGCGTGCCCGAGGGAGATCTTTGTACAATCGCGCCATGGAAACGAAACTGGAAAAGCGCTTTGGCTTCCTGGTCTCGGACGTTGGCCGCCTCAACGGCAAGCGGTTCGATGAACTGGCCAAGTCGTCCCTCGACCTCACCCGGGCGCAATGCCGCGCACTCGCCTACCTGTCGCACTACGGTGAAGTCAACCAGGTGCGGCTCGCCGAACTGCTGGAAGTCGCGCCGATTTCGGCGGGACGCCTGCTTGACCGGATGGAAGAGGGCGGCTGGATCGCGCGCGTGCCCAACCCGGAAGACCGCCGCGAGCGCGTGGTGCGCATGACGCCCAAGGCGGAAAGAGCGCTGGACAAGGCCCGGCGGGTCGGCGACGAGGTTGCGGCGGAGGCGCTGGCCGGCCTCAGCGAGCCGGAGCGGGAGCAACTGATCGGCCTGCTCCAGCGCGTGCGGCAAAACCTGGGCACGATCGTTGATCGTTGACGGCGGGCAGCAAGCCCATCCGGAACCCCTGAATTTCTCAGCCCCGGCGCCGCCTTGCTTCGCTGCCTTGCTTTGCTGCCCTGCTTTGCCGCGCTCCCAGCGCGCCGCGCCATTGCGGCATCGAGTATCGGCGGCTCCCGTGCGATGCCGGCGGGCGGGATGTCGCGGCCAGGCAGGCGGGTGAACGCCGCCGCGTAGTGGATCGAGCCGGCGTCTCAGACCAGTCGAGCCACATCCTCCACTGCGTCAGCCAGTTGCAGCTTGAGCAACTTGAGCAAGCAATACAAGCCGTAAGCCTCCTCCGTCTTCTCGCTCTGCAGCTCCGCCAGTTGCAGCAGGCTATCCATCCCGGCGCTGACGCTTTGCAACTCCGCGCAACTGTTGGCGATGCGTTCGCGCAGGCCGCGATCCAGCGTTTCGATCCGCTCGATCAGTGCGGATACGAGGGGCTGTTCCTCGGCATTGGCGGGACGCGTCATGCCGATCAGCTCGGCGATGAGATCGCCTTGCCTGCTGATGGCGGGCAGGGTGGCGGTGGGACCGCCGCCGCGCGTGGCCGAATCGGGACCGGCTCGGGCGCTGGGATGCATGCAAGCTCCTTAAGGAGGGGGAGGCTATGGGGTGGCAAGACCAGGCCGCCGGCTTCAACGCGAGCGTGGCGGACTCGTAAAAGCATACTGCTTCCGCGCTCGCTCACCTTTAAGAAATTTCTGGATTTGCAGGCAGCCGTGCGCCGTTGCGCTCAGTGCAAGCCTTCGCCCGCCTGGCGGGGGCGCCCATGTTCGAGAGGGTGGGTGCCGGTGAAGCGCAGCCTTGCCATCTGCTCGGCCGCATCCGATAGCAAAGCGCTCGCGTTGGCCATGGCCTGCTCGACGGTGATCGGGCCGGGCGCCAGGGAAAAGCAACCCGTGAAATGGGTCCCGAGCGCCGGCAGCGCGGCGGGGTCGATGGCGCCGGAAAGCAATGAGGCGGGCACCCCGCAGGCATGTGCGCGCTGGCAGGCGATCAACGGCGCCTTGCCGCTTAGCGTTTGCACATCGCTGCGCCCCTCGCCGGTGATCAGCCAGTCGGCGCCCGCGAGCGCGCCATCGAGGTCTACGCAGTCCGCCACGATGTCGGCGCCCGGGCGCATCTGCGCGCCAAGCATCAGCAAGGCGTAGCCCAGGCCACCGGCCGCGCCCGCGCCCGCGGCGTCCACGGCGTGGCGCCCGAGCGCCGGCGCCAGCAGGCGATCGTAGCCGGCGAGCGCGGCATCGATGGCATCCACATCCTGCGCTTGCACGCCCTTTTGCGGGCCGAACACGGCGGTGGCGCCTAGCGGCCCGGTCAGCGGGTTGGTGACATCGCACATCGCTACCAGCCTGGTGGAGGCCAGCCGCGGGTCGAGCTGGCTGGCATCGATTGCCGCCAGCTGGGGCAGCGCGGCGGGCGTTGGCGGGATGTCGCGGCCCTGCGCATCCAGCAAGCGCAGCCCCAGGCCATGCAGCAGGCCGGCGCCGCCATCGTTCGTGCTGCTGCCGCCAAGGCCGACGAAGATCTCGCGCACGCCCAGGTCGAGCAGCGCCTTGATGGCATCGCCGAGGCCGGTCGTCGAGCGCTGCGCCACGGGGCATGCCATGCCCGCCGGATCGGTGATGCCGACGATTTCCGCGGACTCGATCACGGCGCGGTCGCCCGCGAGCAGGGCTACCGTGGCGATGCGCGCGGCGCCGTGCGCGCCGCGCACCTCGATGCCGGTGCGCTGGCCGCCGGCGGCCAGCATCGCGTCAATGGTGCCTTCGCCGCCGTCCGCCATCGGGCGTTGCCGGATCGTCGCGCCGGGCAGTGCGCGCTGGATCCCGGCGGCGATGGCGGCGGCGACCTGGCCGGCCGCAAGGGAGCCCTTGAATGAATCGGGGGCAATGACGATAAGGGGATCGGGAAGGCTAGGCATAGGGCGAGGCGGGGTGAACGGCGCTCACCGCAGGGCAAACGCCATACCGAGGAAAAGGGATCAAGGGCCATCGGGTGGCAGCAGGTACCACCCGATGGCAAAGACTGCTGGCCAAGTCGTGCCCTCAATCCTTCTTGGCCGCGACTTCATGGTTGGCCATCAGTTCAAGCGCGCGGACCAGTGCGGAGTGATCCCAGTCCGAGCCGCCATGGCTTGCGCAGGCATTGAACAACTCCTGGCAGGTGGCGGTGTTCGGCAGCGACACGCCCATCTCGCGCGCGTTCGACAGCGCAAGGTTCAGGTCCTTCTGGTGCAGCCCGATGCGAAAGCCCGGGTCGAACGTCCGCTTGATCATGCGTTCGCCGTGCACTTCCAGCACCTTGGACGACGCAAAGCCGCCCATCAGGGCCTGGCGCACGCGCGCCGGATCCGCGCCGGCCTTGGAGGCAAACAACAGGGCCTCGGCAACCGCCTCGATGTTCAGTGCCACGATGATCTGGTTGGCCACCTTGGCGGTCTGCCCCGCACCGTTATCACCCACCAGCGTGATGTTCTTGCCCATCAGCTCGAACAGCGGGCGCACGGTCTCGAACGTCGCTTGCGGGCCGCCGACCATGATCGATAGCGTGGCGTTGCGCGCGCCGACCTCGCCGCCGGACACCGGCGCATCCAGGTACTGGCAGCCAAGCGCATTTACGCGCTCGGCGAAGGCCTTGGTGGCAATGGGCGAAATCGAGCTCATGTCGACCACGATCTTGCCCGCGCTCAGCCCGGCGGCAATGCCGCCGTCATTGAACAACGCGGCTTCCACATGGGGCGTGTCCGGCACCATCAGGAAGATCACGTCCGCGCGTTCGGCCACTTCCTTGCCGCAGCTGCAAGCCACGCCGCCGCTGTCCAGCAGGGATTGCGGCACGCCGCTGCGGCTGGACAGGCTGACTTCGTGCCCGCCGGCGATCAGGTTGGCGGCCATCGGGGTGCCCATGATGCCAAGGCCAATAAATCCAAGCTTCACTTTCGTTCTCCGTTAGTCGATCTCGATGGCGTCGCTCGCCGCCGCACGCCTGCGCAGCGGGCACCGCGATGCCGGTGCCTCAAATCTGTTGTCTCAATACAGTCTGAAACGCTGTCTGAAATGCTTGTGCAGAAACGGGGCCGGCTCGGAACCGGCTCAGTACCCCGATGTTTCGCCGCCTGATGCCAGCCCGTCGCGCATCTGCGTCACCACCTGCCGGGCACCGGCCGCCATCAGGCGCGCATCGGAGCCAACGGTGACGAACTGGAAGCCTTGCTCGATCCTGCGCAATGCCGCTTCCGGCGCGCCGTTGTGGATGCCGGCGACCACGCCGTGCGCCTTGGCGCGGGCCACCACGTGCGCGATCGCCTGCGCGACGGGCGGGTCGACATCGTCGAAGGTCGGGCGGCAGCCGAGCGCGAGCGACAAGTCGGACGGGCCGATATAAACCGCATCGAGCCCTTTGACCGACAGGATGTCGTCCAGGTTATCCAGTCCCTGCTTGGTCTCGATCATCGCAAAGACGACGATGGTTTCGTTGGCGCGCTCGGGATAGTCGGGGCCGCCATACAGCATGCCGCGGATCGGCCCGAAGCTGCGCGTGCCCATCGGCGGGTAGTGGGTGGCGGCGACCAGGCGCTGCGCGTCTTCGCGCGTGTTGATCATCGGGCAGATCACACCGTATGCGCCGGCGTCGAGCACCTTCATCAGGATGCCTGGCTCGTTCCAGGGCACGCGCGCCACCGGCATGGTGTCGGTGGTGGAGATCGCCGTAAACAGGCTGAGGGCATCGCGGTAGTCCAGCGCGCCGTGCTGCAGGTCCACCGTGAGGGAGTCCCAGCCCTGGTGGGCCATGGTCTCCGCGGCAAAGCTGCTGGGGATGGACAGCCAGCCATTGACGACGGCTTGCCCGTTCGCCCACATGTTCCGTATCCGGTTTTCGCGCATTGCGTCTCCTGTGGCTTGACTTATAAGTTATCGTACAACATGGGGCAAGTATAACCCTCGCAGGCATGTCGTCAAGCGAAGCGGCAAGGTTAAGGCCGGTTTGAGGAAAGTTTGTGTGCCCGGCATGGCCCGAGGCAGGCGGGGATCGTGCTGCGGTGATGACATGGCTCGGGCTGAGCCATGTCATCGTATGTCTGGCTAGCTAGTTCGATACGTCTTCACGCTTGCCCACGCGGAAAGCGATCTCGCCGACACCCGCCACACCGGCGGTCACTTCGTCGCCGGGCTGCAGCGCGCCTACGCCGGCCGGCGTGCCCGTGAAGATCAGGTCGCCAGGTGCCAGGGTCACGCTCTGCGACACATGGGCAATGACGTCGGCCACGGGCCAGATCAGCTCGTCCAGGTCGCCTTCCTGGCGCGTCTCGCCATTGACCTTGAGCCACACGTGGCCTGCGCCGGGATGGCCGATGCTGGCCACGGGGTGCAGCGGGCCGCAAGGGCCGGAGGCGTCGAAGCCCTTGGACCAGTCCCACGGACGGCTCATCTTCTTGGCGGTGTCCTGCAGGTCCCGGCGGGTCAGGTCCACGCCCACGGCATAGCCCCACACCAGGTCGAGTGCCTGCTCGGGCTGGATGTTCGCGCCGCCCTTGCCGATCGCCACTACCAGTTCGATCTCGTGGTGCAGGTTCTCCGTGAGCGGCGGATATGGCACTGTGCCCTCGGTGGCCACGACGGCATCGGCCGGTTTGGTGAAGAAGAACGGCGGTTCGCGGTCCGGGTCATTGCCCATCTCGCGGGCGTGCGCGGCGTAGTTGCGGCCCACGCAAAACACGCGGCGGATGGGAAAGCGGGCGCTGCTGCCGGCCACGGCGACGCTTGCCTGTTCGGCGGGCTGGATAACGTATTCGGTCATGTTGGGGTCCGTCTGTGACGATAGCGGGGAGGGATTACTTTGCGAAGACCTGGCTGATGTCGCCAAAAGCCTTGAACTCCAGCGCGTTGCCCGACGGATCCAGGAAGAACATCGTCGCCTGCTCGCCGACCTGCCCCTTGAAGCGCACATGCGGCTCGATCACGAACTGCGTATGCGCTGCGCGCAGCTTCTGCGCCAGCGCTTCCCAGGCATCCATGGACAGGATCGCGCCGAAGTGGCGCACCGGCACCTCGTCGCCGTCGACGGCGCTGGTGGCACGGTGGCCGCATTCTTCCGGCGCGAGGTGGGCGACGACCTGATGGCCATAGAAATTGAAATCGATCCAGGCGTCTGAGCTGCGCCCTTCGGGGCAGCCGAGGAGCTCGCCATAGAAGCGGCGGGCTTCCTCCAGGTCGTTGACGGGGAAGGCCAGGTGGAACAACGGGGTTGCGCTCATCAAAGGGGCTCTTGTGGGTGGGGGTTGTCGGTGTGTTGCCGGTGTGTTGCCGCGTTTGATTGTAATCAGCAGAAGTCGTAATATAAAACGAATGATTTCTGTGCTTAGTATCAAAAATTTCAATATCAATCACGCCATGCCGCCTGTAGTCCCCGCATGACTCCGGCATGATCCCGGCATGACCCCCAAATGATCCGTTACTTCCGCACCTTCCTCGTGGCGGCCGAGACCTCGTCCTTTTCCGCCGCCGGCGCACGCCTCGCCCTCACCCAGTCAGCGGTGAGCACGCAGATACGCCGGCTGGAGGAAGACCTTGGCTGCACGTTGTTCGACCGGGCCGGCAAATCGGTCGCGCTGAGCCAGGAGGGCCGCAAGCTGCTGCCCGAAGCCATGCGCTTCGTCGCGCTATACGAGTCCATGAAGGGCCGCGCGCATTGCGCCTCCGACACCACGCCGCTGGAGCTTGGCGCCGTCTCCACCGTGCAGGCCACGCTGCTGCCCGGAGCCATGAAGCGCTTTCGCGCCGGATTTCCCAAGGCACACGTCAACATCGTCCCCGGCACGTCTACCCAGTTGCTGACCCAGGTCGATGCCCGAGAGCTCGACGTGGCGGTGCTGATCAAGCCAAGGCTCGGCATTCCGCAGGAACTCAAATGGGTGCCGCTGATGCGCGAGCGCTTTGTCGGCATTGCGCCGGCGGGCTCGCCGCGCGACTTGAAGGCGGTGCTGGCGGCCATGCCCTTCATCCGCTACAACCGGCATTCCATGGGTGGGCAACTGGTGGACCGCTATCTGCGCCGGCACCGGCTGTGGGTGGAGGAAGGCATGGAACTGGACGAGCCCGCCGTGATCCTGCGGATGGTCGACGAAGGGCTGGGCTGCGCGATCATTCCGGCCGCGCTGGTGCCGCTGCAAGCCGCGCGCCACGTGGTGGAGATACCGTTGCCCGGCGAGCCCATGTTCCGCGAGATCGGCGTCCTGGTCAGGCAGTCGGCGCTCAAGCGCGCGTCGATGGCAGCGCTGATCGATGCGCTTGTCGCCGAGACCGCGCACGCAACATGATGCCCTTGCCCGGGCCGCGCAAACGCCGCCGCGGCCTGAAAAAAAATGCGCCCCGCGCGGCGGGAGCGCACGCGGGGCGACCAGGACGACATGGCAGCGCCCACAAGGGCGCTGCCGGACCAGCAAATCTTCAGATGTTCAAGGTTCCGGGTTCACGTTCAGTCAGGGCGCTGCCGGGCAAGGCGCCGCAGAACGTTCCGTGATGGTTACGACGCTGTGGCACCTCGTCGCGTTTCGCTAGGTGCGGCGGCATCTTAAGCAGCGGGAAGAGGGATCAATGCGAGGAGGAGCAGGGCCATTGCGCCCTTATCCCGGCTTTAGGAACGGCGGAGCGGCCTGTCGCCGGCGAGGCGGGAGCGGGCAGGGCGGATGAACTGCCGCGTGCGTCACCTGGCGGGCGCTTGGCGCGGCAATTCGCCGCATATTGGTGCACATGCCACGCATGTGTTGTCATGCCTTTCAACACGCAGGCATTGATTGCGCCAGGCCGGTCAGGAAGACTTGTCGCAGGGCTACAACAGGTGCAACCCATTGACAGGATCAGGCAACCGGCGGCTCACCCTGGAGAAAGCGCGCCGGGATGGCGTCCTTGATTGGGAGCATGTGGAAGTAGGGGCGGGCCTCGGCCAGCACCCGCGCAACCGAAAGACGAGCCACCAGGCGCTCGAAATAAGCGGCCAGGAGCGGATGCGTTTGCGCGAACGGCACCACCATTGCCGCGTAGAACAGCGCGGGTTCCGCGGCGCAGTCGGCCAGCGTGAAGTGCTCGCCGGCCATCCAGGTGCGGCTGGCCATGCGCTGCTCGATCAAATCGTAGGCAGTGCGCAGCGCGGCTTGCGCGTCCGCCACGCCGCGTGGGTCGCGCTCTGCCTCGGCCCGTAGCTGGTCGCCCACGATCTTCTGCATCGGCTGGTGCACGTACAGGTCGAAGATGCGATCCCACAGCCGCGCCTCGCGGCGCGCATCGTCGCCGGCCGGCAGCAGCGCTTGCGCGCCCGGGTAGTGCTGGTCGAGATAGTCGATGATGATCGTGGTTTCCGGGAGCGTCACGTCGCGGCTGTCGTCGCGCAGCACCGGCATCTTGCCGACGGGCCAGAGCGCCAGGAACGCGGCGCGCGAGTCCTTTTCGCCAAGGTGCACCACAACGCCGGAAAATGGCGTCTGGTTTTCGTAGAGCGCGATCAGCACCTTGTGACAGAACGAAGACAGCGGATGGTAGTGGAGAGTCAGGGCCATGATCGTTGCTCCTTGCCGTAGTGCCCGCCTACGTGGCCATCAGCTGCGGCGGCCGCGGGCGCGTGGCCACCGCAAAGGCAATCTGCGCCAGCCCGGCGGCCAGCCCCAGCGCCACGCCGATCTGCCACGCCAGGGTGTAGGAGCCCAGCGCATCGTAGACCAGCCCACCGCCAAACGCGCCGACGAAGCTGCCGATCTGGTGGCTGAAGAACGCCACGCCGCCCAGCATGGCCTGCCAGCGCAGGCCGAAGGTCTGCGCGATCCAGCCCGCCACCAGCGGCGCGACGCCCAGCCACAGGAAGCCCATCACGGCGGCAAACACCAGCGTGCTGCCCGGCGTGGGCGCCGATGAGAAGTACCAGGCCAGCGCCAGCGAGCGCACGCTGTAGATGGCGCCGAGCAGCACCAGCTTGTTGACCCGCCCGCCAGCCCAGCCAAAGAACAGGCTGCCCAATACATTGAAGCCGCCGATCACGCCGAGCGCCTTGGCGCTGAGCATCGGGTCCATGCCGCAGATGTCGAGATACGAAGGCAGGTGCGTGGTGAGGAAGACCAGTTGCATGCCGCACACGAAATACGCGGCGCCCATCACCAGGAATGCCTTGTTTCGCAGGGCCGCGCCAAGCGCCTCGCGCGCATTCTGCTGCACGGCGCCGGGCAACGTGGGCAGCGGCAGCCGATCCACCTTGCCCGCGTACCACGCGGCGGGCAGCATGACCAGCGCAAGCAGGATAAAGGCCGCCAGCCCCACGCGCCAGCCGAACGACTGCGCCACCACCTGCCCGATCGGCGCCGCCACCAGCGCCCCGAGCGAGCCGGCGCCGGACACAATGCCAAGCACCGCGCTGCGCAATGCCGCCGGCACCGGCCGCGCGGCCACCGCCATGGCAATGGCGCTGCCCGTGCAAGCCATCGATGCGCCGATCGCCACGCCCGCGCCGAGCGTCACGCCTGCGATGCCGTGCGCCGTGGCCAGCAGCGCCAGCCCCAGCACATAAAGCAGCGAGCCGCTCATCATCAACGGCCGGAACCCCACCCGCGTGGCCCAGGCGCCGGCCATGGGCTGGAGCAGCCCCCAGGCCAGGTTCTGCACCGCGATCGCAATCGTGAAATCCGACACCGAGATGCCGATGTCCCTGGTCAGCGGGGGCATGAAGATGCCAAGGCTCTGGCGCAGGCCCATGGCCAGGCTCAGCATGACGGAAGCACCGAGCAGGATCGGCAGGACGGGGCGGAGGTCGGACAGGCGAGGGGGCACGGTGGAACGGTCTCTGTCTTTGTATTGTTGTTATTGTTTTCTTCTTTGTCGTGACCTGATCGGCACACTACGGGCAGCCTTGAAACCACGTAGCCGTGAAGTGATATCGAAATGGATATCAACATGCGGGCCGATCGGATAACCCGGCCGAGGGTAAGTCCGGGCGCAAGCGCTGTCAATCTGGATATGGCAAAGGCTGGGTTTGGCTAGCCGGGCGAGGTCAAGGGTTGCGTGCCGTGACGATATCCACCACGCGTTCGCTCGCTCCGATGGGGCCGCATCCCTGGCTTGCGCCTCAGCCGGCCACCTGGCGCGCCCGAGCATGTACGCTCGCGGCTCAATGTGCCATGAGCCATACGGTTAGCCTCTTGGGGAAAACCGTCATGAAATCAAAGCGGGTATGCTTTGCCGGTGGCCAACTTTCCTGCATCCCCATGTCGAAAGTCCGCAAAACCGCCATTCCGCCCGCTGCGCTCTGCGTCCTGGCGCTTGCCTTGTCCGGCTGCATTTCCCATTACCGGGTCGAGACCGGCACGCCCGCCGCCCGCATCCGGCTGGTGACCAACACGGACGACAACACGACTTTCAACGTGGTGGACGCCACCCGGTGCCCGAAGCCACCCAAGCCGCTCCTGCTGGGCGGCACGGGCAAGCAACTGCCCGCGATGGGCACGGAGCGCGACCTGGCCATGGTGGGGATATCGCCGGAGCCGCCCGGCCGCACGCGTGAGCGGTGGCTGGTGGCTGGCCAGCGCATCTACCTGACGGCAGCGGCGGTTGCCGCTGGCGAGCAGCCCTATCGGTGCGCGGTGGGGGTTTCCTTTGTGCCGCTGCCAGGCTGGCAGTACGAGTTGCGCTACCAGCGCGACGCGGCGGCGAAGAGCTGCACCGGGCAGGTGCTGCGGCTGGCCGGCAAGGACGGCCGCGAGATCGAGCCGCAGCCGGATCCCACGCAACTGGTCTTTCGCGGGTTCGAGGCCGATGCCGTCTGCGCGGCGCGGGGTCCTTAGGGCTTGGCGGCCTGCGCGGCCGGCATGAGGCCCACATAGGGCGCATCGGTCAGCGTGCGCAGGAACGCCACGAGATCGTCGATCTCCGCTTCGGTCATGGCCGGCGCGGTCCCTGCGCGCCGGTTCATCGGCGTCGAGTTGATATTGATGTTGCCCCGATACGCCGCCGGCACGTCATCGAAGGTCTTGCCGCCGTGATACCACTTGCCCGGGTCGGTCGAGCGCGTGTTGTAGAAGGCCACGGCATCGCGCAGCGTGGTGAACACGCCGTTGTGCATGAAGCTCTGGCGCACCGCGACATTGCGCAGGCCGGGCGTGCGGATGTACCCGCACCATTGCTCCGGCTCGGGCCAGCGCAGGCGGCGGGCGGTGTCGCACAGGCCATTGTCGAAGCGCCTGGGATCGCGGTTGGCGGCTAGCGCCCGGTTGCGGGGCACGGCAATCGCGTCATAGCCAAAATCCGTGAACAGCGATCGCTCCGGCCGGCTGGCGGTGTCCGAGAGCGTGTGGCAGGTCATGCAGTTGCCCTTGTCCGGGTTCTTGAACAAGGCCAGGCCGCGGGCTTGCGCTGGCGCCAGCGGCGTGCGATGGCGCAGGTAATCGTCAAAGCGGGAGCTGAACGGCGCCATCTCATCGCTCTGCAGGTAGGCCTCCAGCGCTTTGCCGAGCGCCAGCAGCATTTGCTCGGGATCGGTCTGCACGGCGGGGCCGAAGCGCGCCGCCAGCTCCGTCGCCTTGACCTTGCGCAGCAGGCTGGCCGGCGTTGCGTTGTTCATCTCGTTGGGATCGAGCAAGGGGCCGCGCGCCTGTTCGGCAAGCGTATCGGCGCGCCCGTCGGCGAACAGGCCGCCGAAAGGCGAGGCGTAGGGCGCGTCGTCGTCCTGGTAGAAGTGCCGGCGCGGGATGTAGCGCACGTACAGCAGCGAGGGCGCGTTGCGCAGGCTGAAGCGGCCGGGCCGGCTGCCCTGGGGCACGTGCGGGCCTGCCAGCGACGCGGGCGATAGCGTCGGCGCGAAGGCGCGCGCGGGGTCGTGGCACCCGGCGCAGGACATGCCGCGCGGCTCGGACAGGCGCGCATCGAAGAAGATGCGCTTGCCCAGCGCGGCCAGTGCCGGGTCGGGGCGGAACACGGCGGCGGTGGGGTCGACCTTGGCGGCGACCTTGGGCGTCCCCTTGCCGATGGTGTCCACCACGCTGGCGGGTGGGGCGCCGGGCATCAGCACCATCCCCGGCGCGGGCGCTGCAAGCGCCGCGGCGCCGCCAGCGCCAGCCGCAAGACAGATGGCGGCAAGGGTGGCGCTGGCGGCGCGCATGGCCCCGGTCACGGCGCCAGGAAGCCGGTCTTGTCGCAAGCCAGCGTATTGGAGGTTTGCACGCAGGTCGCCATCAGCTTGCCGGCCACGCTATACGCCTTGAAGGTCCAGCCGGTGGCGGGCGACGCATTGCGCTCCATCATCAGGAAGCCAAAGCTTGCGCTGTGCGTGATCTTGTCGATCACGGTGCCGGGCGCGGGAATCGTGCCGGGCGGCAGCGGATCGGGCAGCGCTACGTCCAGGTTGTCGCCGCCGTTGCCCGACACGATGGTGGCCGGGTGGCTGGAGGCAAAGTTGATGGCCTGGAAGTCATGCACGTGGCCGTGCAGCGCCACTTGCACGCCGGGCGGGTAGTAGGCCTGGGCGTTGGCATTGCTCATGACCGATTGCAGGGCCAGGTTGCCCGGCGCCGGGTTGCTGCCCGCCACCGGCGCAAAGGCCAGGATGGGATGGTGGTTGGTGAACATCGTGGTGGTCATGCCCGGCTTGGCGGCCAGCCAGCCTACCGTCTGGAACTGCTTCTGGTAAGCGATGAACTGCGGGTCGGAGGTTGGCAGCGCGGCCTTGCCGGCCTTGGCCGAGTCGAACACGATGACCTGCGAGCCGGTGCCAAGCGCAACCGCATAGGGCTCGGAGTAGTTCGCGTTGCTGTCGTTGGCGGGGTCGTTGCAGGAGCGCGCGTCCGAGTACGGGCGCGGATCGAGGAAGCGGAACCAGCCCTGGCCGGCACGGGCGCATTCTTCATGGTTGCCGCGCACGACCACCCACGGCGCCTTGGCCATCAGTGGGGCGGCGGGCTTGAAGAGGTCGGCCTGCCAGGTATCCCAGCCATAGCCCCACGGCGTGCCCTGGCAGCCGGCGATGTCGGGCGGGCAGAGGTTTTCGCGGTAGTGGTAGTCGCCGATATGCAGCACCAGGTCCGGGTTCATGCCGGCGGCGGTAGTGGCCAGCGCGGCAAACGGCCAGGCGGTGCCATCGCTGCAAGGCTGGTAGGCGTTATCCGCTTTCTTCAGGCGGCAGCCGGTATCGGCCAGCACCAGCACGCGTTGCGGCTGGGCCTTGGGCAGCGGCAGCGTCTGGCCCGCCACGCTGGCGGCGGCGGCGCCGGCCGGCAGCGTGGCTTCGCACACGGAGACCGGGAAATCAGACGGTTTGGAGTCGGCTGCGGCGCTGGCGGTGGTGCGCTGCGCCATGGTGCCGGCGCCCGCGCGCAGCGTCATGCGCTGCTGCACGCCATCGACGGTCAGCAGCGGGCAAAGCGAATTCGAAGGCAACGCGCTGCCTGCCACGACGGCCGGCGCGGCGTAGTTGGTGATGACGCGTGCAATGGCCTGGTTGCTGTCGCCGATCTCGACCCACGCGGCCTGGATGTTGGCGCTGGCGCTGGGTGCATCGCCGGACGGCGTGACCGGCGTGACCGGCGCGGTGGCCACGGCGGCTGGCGCCGCGTCCGTGCTGTCGCTGCCGCAGCCGTGCAGCACGGCGGCCGCGGCCAGCATGGCGAGGACAGCGCCAGCGCCCAGGCGCATGGCGGGGCCGGCGTGCCGGTTGGCGTTGTGGTTATCCATCCTTATATCTCCCTGTTATCCCTGATTGCGAGGCGGAAATATACGGATGTGATGTTTCGGTGCGATGAATGTTATGTGTCAGCCTCACCGGCGAGGCGTTCCTTTGGTCTTGCGGGCAGCGCGCGGCGCGGCGCGGATGGCTTCGGCGGCGGCCAGTTGCAGCTCGCGTGGCAGCGCGGTGATGGCCGAGACGAAGAAGCGGCGCTCCGCCGCGCGCAGCTTGCCGAGCAGCCCGGCCAGGCGCTCCACGGTGGCAAACGCGGCAGCCGTGGCACCGTGCTCGAAGGCTTGGAACCAGCTGGCCTCCAGCAGCAGGTTGGCGAGTGGCAGGGCACCGTAATGCACGTGGCCGCTGTCGTGCTCGTCAAGCGCGAAGCTGGCCAGCGACGACCAGCTGATAAAGCCCTTGGCCCGCGCAAAGGGCGCATGGAAGGGACGCAGCGCGTCCACCGCTTCATCCAGCAGCAGCGGCTGTTGCGCGCGAAACGCCTTGAGCGTCCCGCCGCCGTCCTGCGCGCAGTTGCCGCGCGCAATGCGCAGCAGGAAGATGATGTTCCACGCCGAGCCGCCGCCCACGCCAAAGCGGTCGCAGATCCATTCCGACAAGCCCAGCCAGCGCACGGCCTGGCGCTGCACCTGGCCCGCGGGCCATGCGCGCCGGGGATCGATCAGCGCGTGGTTCCAGAACAGCCACAGGCAGAGCCCGAGGTTGGCCGCCACGTGCTGCGCGGCATCCACCGAGTCCGCCTCATAGGCTGCCTGCAGGGCGCCGGAGAAGCCTGCCACGGCCGCTTCAGCCGCTTGCCGCGCCGCCTCTGGCTGCGTTGCCATGTCGCGGATCGCCACCGTCTTGTGGACCAGCGCACCGAGGTTGAGGGTCTCGAAACGCACGCGCGGGTTGTAGCGCACCACGGGCTGCAGCGCCGGATCGGCGCCGAGGCCTTCCAGTTCCGCCTGCGCCGCCTCCATCTGGTTGCCTGCATAGCGTTCCCAGGCCCGCACCACGCGCGCCATGGCGGCGAAGGTGGGCACCGCCGTGTCCACGGTGCCGGTGCCCACGATGCGGTCAAAGCGCTGGAGCGCCGCGCGGCTGCGCGCAAGGTCGTCGCCGCGCCGCCAGGCCAGGCTCTCCTTGAGCAGCGCGAAGGCGTGCTGGAAATCGTCGGTGGCGCAGCGCTGCGCGGCGCGCAGGGCATCCACTACGCCGTTGCTGGCACCACCACCCGCAACGCCCACGCCGTCCTGCATGCCGCGCATGGCTTGCGTGAGATGGCTCCAGTAGCTGATGTCGCGCATCACGTAGTCAACCGCGGGGTGGGCCGCGTCCGCCTGGCGGGCGGCGTGCTTCGCGCAGGCAGTGCCCAGCCCCACGAAGCGCGCCAATGCCGCATCGCCAGCGCTGCGGCCATCCACGGTGAAGCGCACGCGCTTGGCCGCCGCCGGCTCGATCCAGAACGGCCCGCGGCTGCGGCGCGCCGGGTTGAGACCCGCGATGCCCTGGCCCCGGTCCGGTCCCCACCCCACCGGCACGCCCCAGCGTGCGAAGTCGGCAAAGGCGCGCGAGACCATCATGCGGATATTGGCGGCATCGGGGAAGCGGGTTTGCAAATGCACCGCCGGCAAGCTGGCCCCGCGGTTGCGCGCGGCCGCGCAGACGGCGGCGAGCAGCCACAGGCTCTGGTAGCGCGCGGGCTCGCCGTTGACGAGATAGGGGGCGGATAGCTCAATGGCAAGGGCGGGCTGGCGCATGCGGGACGGTTGTGTGTGGGACGTTGATGCAGGACGTTAATGCAGGACGTTGAGGCGGGTCTTTGCAGCGGCACTTTTTAGCAACAACTTGCAGCGGGACGTGTGGGAATTGTGCCATCGGCGCGTGCACCGAGGGTGCCATGTTACGCAGGTTACAGCCAGCGGGCTTGGCGTCATGCCGCCGCGCTCCTATGCTCCGTTTCGTGCGCCGGCCTGGCCGGCCAGATCGATCGCGCTCATAAAAAAACACGGAGGTCATCTTGAAGCCAATCGCCATCTTTGCCGCGCTCTGCGCGGCGCTGTCCTTTTCAGCCGCCCATGCCGAGCTGACGTGCACGGTTCTTGCGGACGCCGGTAGCGGCAAGGTGCTCAAGCAAGAGGGCACCTGCGACCAGCGCGTGACCGCGGCATCGACATTCAAGGTCCCGCTCAGCCTGATGGGCTTCGACGCAGGGCTGCTGGCGGATGAGCACGCGCCAGCCATGCCGTATCGCGAGGCGTATCGTGAGAGCAACCCGTCCAAGCGCGTCACCACGGACCCGCAGAGCTGGATGAAGACCTCGGTCGTGTGGTACTCGCAGCAGTTGACGCAACAGCTTGGCCAGGCGCGCCTCGGGCGGTACATCAGTGCGTTCCAGTACGGCAATGGCGATATCTCTGGCGACCCCGGCAAGCACAACGGACTGACGCGCTCATGGCTCAGCTCGTCGCTGAAGATCTCTGCGCTGGAGCAGGTTGCGTTTTTGCAAAAGGTGGTCAATCGCCAATTGCCCGTGACCGCGCATGCCTATGACATGACAAGCCGGATCATGGCGCTCGGCGAGTTGCCGAACGGATGGGCCGTCTTCGGCAAGACGGGCACCGGCGCCCCGCGCCTGGCCAATGGCGCCGAGGACTGGAGCCACGGCTATGGATGGTTTGTCGGCTGGGCGGCGAAGGATGGCCGGAACGTTGTCTTTGCGCGCCTGATCCAGGATGAGAAAAACGAGCCTGTCAGCGCAGGATTGCGCGCGCGCGATGCGTTCCTGCAGGCGTTGCCGGGATTGTTGGGATCGCTCTGACGCCGCCGCTCAATCAACCGCTCAATCAGCCACTCAATCACAGGAAAAAACCAATGACACATTCTCCCGTTCGCCGCACGCTGCTGCTCGCCGCCGCGACGGTCCCCTTCGCCGCCGCCTGCACTTCGTGGGCTGGCAGGACCGAAGGGAGCGTCGCGGCGCAAGACCGCCTGGCCGCGCTCGAACTTGCAGCAGGCGGGCGCCTTGGCATCGCTGCGCTGAACACCGCCAATGGCGCGCGGCTCAGTCACCGCGCCAATGAACGGTTTGCGCTGTGCAGCACATTCAAGGTGATCGCCGCATCCGCCGTCCTGCAGCGCAGCGCAACGCAGGCCGGGTTGCTGCAACGGCGCATTACCTACAAGAAGGACGAACTGGTCGCGTACTCGCCGATCACAGAGAAGCACGTCGGCGGTGGCCTGACGGTCGCCGAATTGTGTGCGGCCGCCCTTCAGTACAGCGACAACACGGCCGCCAACCTGCTGATGAAGCTGCTCGGTGGCCCTGCCGCTGTGACCGCGTTTGCCCGCACGATCGGCGACGACCAGTTCCGGCTCGACCGCTGGGAGACCGAGCTCAACACCGCGCTGCCTGGTGACCCGCGCGATACGTCGACCCCCGCTGCCATGGCCGCTAGCCTGCAACGGCTCACGCTGGGCGATGCGCTGGGCGGGGTAGAGCGCGAACAGCTGGTGGCATGGATGCGCGGCAATACCACTGGCGCCACGCGGATCCGCGCCGGCGTGCCGGTGGACTGGCAGGTGGCGGACAAGACGGGCACCGGCGACTACGGCACGGCCAACGACATCGGAGTGGCATGGCCGCCCGGAAAGCCGCCCATCGTGCTGGCGATCTATTTCACGCAACCCGGCAAGGACGCCGCCTATCGCAACGATGTGCTGGCCTCCGCCGCGCGGATCGCGGCTGAGGCGCTAAGCTAGGACTGGCTCGCCGCCGCGAAGGTCAGGCCGAATTTGCCGAGGTACTTGGCCAACCGGTGGCTGTCGTTGCTGCTGCCCTTGCCCAGCCGCAATACGGCAAACTACGGCAAACAGCGTGCGCCCGGCCTCGGCCTGGCTCTTGCTCCGGCGGCACACGCTCAACACATAGTCGAGCTGCACCAGGTCGAACGGGTCCGTGGCAGCCCGCACGGCGGGATCCGGGATGGCCTGCACCTGGCCCTGCATCTGGTCCTGCATCTGGCCTTGCGCTAACGCCTGCTGAGCGCCGTCCTGCCACGAGTCGCTCAGCCGCGCGATTTCCGCGTCCACGACGCTGGCATCGATGCGGCCGCTGTCGGCCAGCGTCATCATGCGCGTCACCGATGCGGCGAGGTCGCGGAAGTTGCCGCGCCAGGAACGACCTGCCGGTGCCGGTCGGGCCGATGAGCAGCACCACGCGTTCGATCTCGCCGATCGTCTGGTTGAAGGCGGCGTTGCGGGTGGCAATGCCGGATTTGAGCAACGACACCGCATCCTGCTGCTCGCGCGAGAAGCGCGCGGCCAGCTGGTCGTAGCGGGACAGGTCCAGATCGATGGCGGCGTAGCGGCCTGGCTGGCCGCTGGCCTGCCGCAAGGGCGGCGAGGTCTGCAACAGGCAGGCCGGCAGGTAGCGGGCCTCGGTCAGCAGGAACGGGCAGATCTGTGCCACGTGGGTGCCGGTGGTGATGTGCACCCAGTACTACTGTGCCGCATTGTCCTACGCTTACAGCACCGGTTCCACAACCCATAGTCGCCCACCTTATTTGGTATCTTGCTGGCCAACGCCAGCGTAGTCCCGCTGCAAGGCAAAGAGAGATGAAGACATGAGCAAGGAGAATTACGATGTATTCCTGTCCGGCACCGGCCGCCCGGTCAAGATGTGGACCCATGGCGTGCCCGTCGATGACGGCGCGCGCGCGCAGCTCGCCAACACCGCGCAGATGCCGTTCATCTTCAAGCATCTGGCCGTGATGCCGGACGTACACCTGGGCAAGGGTTCCACCATCGGCTCGGTGATTCCCACACGCGGCGCCATCATCCCGGCGGCGGTGGGCGTGGATATCGGTTGCGGCATGATCGCCGTCAAGACCACGCTAACCGCCAGCGACCTGCCCGATAGCCTCGGCCCGCTGCGCAGCGCCATCGAGAAAGCGGTGCCGCACGGCCGCTCCAGCAACCGCAGCGGCCGCGACAAGGGTGCCTGGGGCGCGGTGCCGGATGCGGTGGATGCGAGCTGGGCCGCGCTGGCAGGTGGCTTCGAGCACATCACGCGGAAGTACCCGAAGCTGGCGCGCACCAACAACCGCAACCACCTGGGCACGCTGGGCACCGGCAACCACTTTATCGAGGTCTGCCTGGATGAAAGCCAGTCAGTCTGGTTCATGCTGCACTCGGGCTCGCGCGGGGTGGGCAATGCCATCGGCAACACCTTTATCGAGCTGGCGCAAGCGGATATGCGCCGGCACTTCATCAACCTGCCCGACCGCGACCTGGCCTACCTGGTGGAAGGCAGCGAGCACTATGAAGACTACGTGTTCGCGGTGGAGTGGGCGCAGCAGTACGCGCGCCGCAACCGCGAGACGATGATGGCCAACGTGCTGGACGCCGCGCGCGCTGTGATCGGCAAGCCCTTTGCCACGGAGATGGAGGCGGTGAACTGCCACCACAACTACGTGCAGAAGGAGCGCCACTTCGGCGAAGACGTGCTGATCACCCGCAAGGGCGCGGTCAGCGCCAAGGCCGGCGAGCTTGGCATCATCCCGGGCTCGATGGGCGCGCGTTCCTACATCGTGCGAGGCAAGGGCAATGCGGAATCGTTTTGCTCCTGCAGCCACGGTGCGGGCCGTACCATGAGCCGCTCCGAAGCCAAGCGCCGGTTCTCGGTGGAAGACCAGCGACTGGCCACGCAAGGCGTCGAGTGCCGCAAGGATGCCGAAGTCATCGATGAGATCCCGATGGCCTACAAGGACATCGACGCGGTGATGGCGGCGCAGTCCGACCTGGTCGAGATCGTCCACACGCTCAAGCAGGTGGTGTGCGTGAAGGGTTGAAGGCAGCAAACGCCGTCGCCGGGGACGAACCTGTCCCTGGCATCGCAACAAGAACAGGAGGGGCAACGCTGCATTCGCCCGTTGCGTCCCGCGGCCGTGTGCGCTCAGCGCGGCGCCGTGCCCCGCATCTGTCCGGGCGGCAACAGGTTCCACTCGAGAATGGCGATGAATCCGCCCGTGCAGGAGACGACGAAGCGCTCGCCATCGACATGGTCTACCACGCCCGGCGGCAGGTTATGCGGTTCGCGCCAGGTGTGGGCGTCGATGACGTGGACCACATTGCCGTTGATGCGCGCCAGGCATTCATGGCGCCCGAAGGCGCGCAGCATCGCGTTAATGCGCTCGGGCGTCAGGGAAAAGTCGAGCGTACGGTCGGCGTCGGTCCAGAAGGGGATGTAGGAGCCCGCGCCCTGCGGCACGGCGTTCTTCCACAGGGCATCGAGATTGAAGGCCACTTCGTGGGCCAGGCGCGATGTGGCGCGCTGCACCTTCAGATCGAGGCTTTCATGCGTTTCGTCGGGGGCAACGTCGAACTGGCGCTGGGCCAGGATGTCGCCCTGATCGAAATCCTTGCTGATCTTGTGGCAGCTTACGCCCCAGGTGGCCAGACCGTCCAGGATGGCCCGTGGCAGCGGATAGGGTCCGCGGCCCACCGGCAATGGCGAGGGGTGGAAATTGATGGCCATCGGGATTCGCGAGGCCCAGTCTCCGATGCGCCACGCGTAGCTCGCCACCACCAGCAAGTCGCGCCCGAGATCGCGCAGGCCGTCGAGTGAGTGGTCATTCATGGGGGAGAGCTGGATGTCGATCTTGCGGGCTTGCGCGCGGTCCAGGATGGCGTCGGTGCGATGCATGCGCCCGTCGACGCGGGCGGTGAACAGTTTCACCGGTTCCCATCCGTGCTGGACGAAGGCATCGAAGACGCCAACATAACGGTCGGATGCGGTGATGGCGAAGCGTTTTGGCGTGGCGGGTACCGCCACGGGTTGCGCGGCGGCGGGGCCGAAGCTGGCACTTGCACCGGTGTCGAGGGAGGCAGGGAGGGGGCTCAACGATCGATTCCTGAATCGTCGGGCGGCCCTGCTTGTAGCAAATGGATGCCGCTTCAGCAGGAAGCGAAGCAAAAGGACCCTGGCTGGAACCGCGGCCGCCGACACGTCACTGTACGGCACCGCCGCGCAACGCTGCCAGCATCTATTTGAAACGGATTCTTAAAGCTCCGGGCGGGTCCGCCGAGACCTGACCCTCACCGCCCAAACTGCCCCAACACCGTTGCCACCGTACTCAACCCGCCCTCGATCAGCCGCGCCATGAAGGTGCTCATCTGCGGCATGATCAGCATCATCAACAGGAGGCCGCCGCCCAGCGTGACCGGGAAGCCGACCGCGAAGATCGACAGTTGCGGGGATGCGCGGTTCAGGATGCCCATGGCGAGGTTGAGCGTGAGCAGCGCGGCGATCAGTGGCAGGGCCAGCAGCAGCCCCGAGGAGAACACGGTGGCGCCGGAGGCGGCCACCGCCGCCCAGCCGGCGCCGGTGAGGGGCTGGGCGGCGATGGGCAGGCTGGCGAAGCTATCGGCGATGGTGGCCAGCAGCATCAGGTGGCCGTCCATGGCCAGGAACATCAGCATGGCGACCACATTGAGAAAGCGCGCCAGCACCATGGTCTGGCCGCCGGCGGAGCGGTCGTAGAAGGAGGCGAACGACAGGCCCATCTGCAGGCCGATGGTTTCGCCGGCGAATTGCACGGCGGAGAACACCAGCCGCATGCTGAATCCCATCGCCAGCCCGATACCTACCTCGTTGAGGATGATCAGGAAGCCTTCCAGCGAGTACACCGGCACCAGCGGCAGGTGGCCGATGGTGGGCGAGATGATCACCGCCATCAGGGCCGCCAGGCCGACCTTGGCGCGTCTCGGGATGGTCGACTCGCCAAACAGCGGGGCGGTGCCGATCAGGGCCAGCAGGCGGAACAAGGGCCAGAGGAAGGCGGCGATCCAGGCGTAGAGCTGGGCGGAGGTGACGGAGAGCACGGCGGCTGTTGCGGCGGATACGGCTGTTGCGGCGATTGCGGCGTTAGATGTCGCTCAGCGCAGCCAGGCGCGACGCCTGGCTTGTCCGGCGCATGGGGCGCATCGCACGCATCGGACTCAATGCACCAGGGCGGGAATGCCCTGGAACACTTCGCGCATGTAGTCGACAAAGGTGTTGATCATCCACGGGCCGGCCAGCACCATGGTGGCGAACAGAGCCAGCAGCTTGGGGATGAAGGACAGCGTCATTTCATTGATCTGCGTGGCGGCCTGGAACAGGCTCACCACCAGGCCAGCCACCAGCGCCACCAGCAGCAGCGGCGCGGACAGCATCAGGGTCATTTTCATCGCCTGGGTGGCGATGCTCATTACGGTTTCCGGCGTCATGGCGAAGGCCTCGGGTGGGGCTAGCGCCCCGTGATCAGTTCAGGAAGCTCTGCGCCAGCGAGCCCAGCAGCAATTGCCAACCGTCCACCAGCACGAACAGCATCAGCTTGAACGGCAGCGCGATGGTGGCCGGCGGCACCATCATCATGCCCATCGCCATCAGCACGCTGGCTACCACCAGGTCGATGATCAGGAAGGGGATAAAGACGGTAAAGCCGATCTGGAACGCGGTCTTGAGCTCGCTGGTGACAAAGGCGGGCACCAGGATGTGCATCTGCACGTCTTCGGGGCCCTGCATCTCGGGCACCTTGGCCATCTGGGCAAACAGCGCCAGGTCCTTCTCGCGGGTCTGCTTGAGCATGAAGGTCTTGAGCGGCGCGGCGGCCTTGGCGGCGGCGTCTTCCAGGCTGAGCTTGTTCTCGGACAGCGGCTTGTAGGCGTCGGTGTAGATGCGGTCGAACACCGGCGACATGACAAAGAAGGTCAGGAACAGCGACAGTCCCACCAGCACCTGGTTGGGCGGGGAACTGGCCGTGCCCAGCGCATTGCGCAGCAGCCCCAGCACGATGATGATGCGGGTGAAGCCCGTCATCATCAGCATGGCCGCAGGCAGGAACGACAGCGAGGTGAGCAGGACCAGCGTCTGTACCGACAGCGACCAGGTCTGGCTGCCGCCCGGGCCGGCCTTGCTGGTCAGGCCGGGCAATGCCTGCGCGTGGGCCATGGCAGGCAACAGCACCAGCGCAAGGCAGGCGCTCACCAGCAATGCCGCGAGCGCAAGCCGGGAGGGTTGGCTGGCGCATTCGCGCACGGACCGGAGGTGGCGTTGCAGGTGGTGTTGCAAAGTGCGCCGGGAGGCGTCAGGCAGGAAATTCATGACTTCAGGTTGTCTTGCATGGCACGCAGCAGCTTTTGTCCAAAGCTGCCGGCCGGCCCCGGGGTTGCCGTGCTGCCGCAGGGGTGGTCCGGCTTGTGCGCGGCTTGCGCGGGCAAAGTGTGGAGCGTGCGAATCTCGCCGGCGCTCACGCCCAGCACCAGGCAGGTGTCGCCCACTTCCACCATCACCAGGCGCTGGCGGGGCCCGAGCATGGTGCTGCCCACTACCTTCATCTGGCCGCCTTGGCCATGCCGGACCAGGCCGGCGCGGCGCGCCAGCCAGGCCAGCAGCAGGATCAGGGCGATGACGGCAAACAGGCCGAGGCCGGCTTGCGCCAGCCCCGTTGCGCTGCTGACCGGGACATGGCTGCCGGCCCCGGCGTTGCTGGCGATCGTACCGGTACCGGCCGGGCTGGCCGCCGTGGCACTGGCTTGCGCGTGCGCGCTCGCCGCATGCGCCAGGCCCACGCCGGCGGCAAGCGCGGCGTGGGCGGTCCGGCGCGGTCCGGCTTTCATCGGTTGAGCTTCCGGATGCGTTCGGACGGCGTGATGATGTCGGTCAGGCGGATGCCGAACTTATCGTTCACCACGACGACTTCGCCCTGGGCGATCAGGTAGCCGTTGACCAGCACATCCATCGGCTCGCCGGCCAGGCCGTCGAGCTCCACCACCGAGCCCTGGGCCAGCTGCAGCAGCGTCTTGATCGGCACCTTGGTGCGACCAAGCTCTACCGTGAGCTGGACCGGGATATCGAGAATCATCTCGATATCGTTGTGGAAGCCGCTCGGCGTTTCCTTCTCCAGCGGCTGGAAGACCTTGGAGGCGGCCGGTGTGGCTGTGGCTGGCGTGGCGGCGACAGCCTGGGCAGGCGCGGCGGCAGCGGCGAGATCCTCGGCGCTGGTCTGCTCCGCCAGGGCGCTGGCCCAGTCGTCCATCGGGTCGGCCGGCTTGTCGTCTTTGCCGTCAGTCATGGTCGGTTTCCTTGTTGGAATCGATTTCTTGGTGATTGATCATCCGTTCTACGCGCAGCGCATACTGGCCGTTCATGGTGCCAAAGCCGGCCTGCAGCACGGGTACGCCATCGACCTTGCCGAAGACCTGCTCGGGCAACTCGATGGGGAGTACGTCGCCGACGCGCAGCGCCAGCACTTCGGCTACGGTGCTTTCCACGTGGGCAAATTCGGCCACCAGATCCACCTCCGCCGAGCGAATCTGCTGCGACAGCTGGGAGATCCAGCGTTTGTCTACTTCAACCTCGTCCTGCAGCGGGTTCATCAGCAGGTCGCGCACCGGCTCGATCATCGAGTACGGGAAGCAGACGTGCAGCTGGCCACCCACCGCGCCAAGCTCGATATGGAAGGCGGTGGTCACCACCACCTCGCTGAGCATGGCGATGTTGGCAAACTTCGTGTGCATTTCCGAGCGGATATATTCCAGCTCGATCGGATGTACGGCATTCCAGGCCTGGCCGTAGCTGTTGAGCGCAAGGTCCAGCAGGCGCCGGATGATGCGCTGCTCGGTCTGGGTAAAGTCGCGGCCTTCCACGCGGGTGTGGAAGCGCCCGTCGCCACCGAACAGGTTGTCGACCACCAGGAACACCAGGTTGGGGTCGAACACGAACAGCGACGTGCCGCGCAGCGGCTTCATGTGCACCAGGTTCAGGTTGGTCGGCACCGGCAGGTTGCGCACGAAGTCGCCGTACTTCTCGATCCGCACCGAGCCCACCGAGATGTCGGCGCCGCGGCGGATGAAGTTGAACAGCTGGGTGCGAAGCTGGCGGGCAAAGCGCTCGTTGATGATTTCGAGCGTGTGCAGCCGGCCGCGCACGATGCGCTCTTGCGTGGCCAGGTTGTACGGGCGCACGCCATCCTCGGAGACCGGCGCGGCGACCGCGGGCGTATCGGTCTCGCCTGACACGCCTTTCAGTAATTCGTCTACCTCGTCCTGCGAGAGAAACTTGTCGTAGGCCATCTAGTGTCCTGCCCCTTGAGTGCCGTGATGAATGAAAGCGACCATGCACCGATCAGCCCGCGCGCTGGCGTTGGCGCGCGCGCTGTGAGACAGGCAAGGAAAACAAGGACGCATTCATATCGGAGTTGCTGGTGGGGCAGGGCAAAGCGCTTACTGCACCACGAAGGAAGTAAATAGGACGTCCAGGATCTGCTGCTTGGGCAGGTTGGGCGCGAACGGCTGGCTGATGACGTTCTGGATTTCCTGGGCCAGCTTGCGCTTGCCGTCCACCGTCGCCAGATCGGGCGGTTGCTTGGCCGACAGCAGCAGCAAGATGCGGCTGCGGACTTCCGGCAGGTACTCGGTGATGCGCGCCTGGTCCTTCGCGTTCGCCACCTTGAGCGACAAACCGGTATGCAGGAAGCGGTCGCCGTCATCGCTCTTCAGATTGACGGTAAATGCTTCCAGCGGCACAAAAATCGGCGGCGGTACAACCGGAGCGGCAGGCGCGGCCGGTTGGCGGTTGCTCAGGATGTTGCCCAGAAAAAAGCCCCCGGCACCCAGCGCCGCGACGAGCACGACGCCGAGCACCAGCAGCAGTCGCCCGCGCTTGCTCGTGTTGCCGTCAGCCTGGGAAGAAGTGAGCGTATTCGCCATGAGATGCCTGTATCGGAATGCCTTGCCATTCTTGAGGGAATGACCGGCAAGCAAAGGGCCGAAAAAAAGGGTGAAACCCGCTCAGCTTGGCCCTTTGAGCCGAACAGGTCTTGTCATCCGAGCTACGCGGATGGTCTTACAGGGGTTAACGAATGACGGGCACGGAACTTGAGTGGATGTTTGACTAAAAGCCGCACCGGGTACCGGATAGCGGGCGACGGACCAGGAAACCGCGATGATTTGCCGGGTTGGCGAGCGGGGGGCAGGCAGGCGCGGGTGGCCGCCAAGGGCATGGCGCTGGCGCTGGCGATGCCACCGTCACTTGTCGCGCCGCGTTGCTAAGTCGTTGATTGGTTTGTGGATTTAGTCCGCCAGTGGGACGGTGCGGAGAACCGCGCGACGCCGCGGACTGGCGCCACGCCGCGCCTGGCGGGCCGTAGGAGCTGGCTGCGGACCGCGAAGTCCGCATTCCCGGGCCGACCCATTCGCGAGTGGCGCTACCTGTCCGAGGCAGTGCAAAAATATGCATCTAAGTGCATATTTTGGAGGTGGGTAATACGTTGTGCGCCTCGCCATCCAGGGCATCGTTCCGAAAACGCCGCTTCCCGCTGTCTTGTGAAAAAAAACACGAAAATGCGAAGCGTTGGTCTGCTGGGAGGGGCGCGGTGGCGATCGGGGAGGGCCCGAGCCGGCGTCGCCGCGGCTCGGGCGTCCGCAGCTTTGCGCTTCCTGATCCAGTTCCTGCAGCGGTTGAAGGCACTCCCAGAGGTCCCGACCGTGGCCGAAAGCGGGCTGCCGAACTACGACGTAACGCTCAGGTACGGCCTGATCGGACCCAAAGGGATGCCGGCGGATGTGGTGAAGCGACTGAATACGGAGGTGAACCGTATTCTCGCCATGCCTGAGACCGCGACGAAGTTCTCTACAGATGGCGCGGCGCCCGCGGGTGGCACGCCGCAGCAGTTTGGGGGATTGATCTCGCGAGAAGTCACAGCCTGGACCGGGATCGTCACGAAGCTTGGCGTAAAGCCGGACTGACGAAGGAAGCAGGAGGCGGGCCCCCCCGGGGAACCCCCGGGAACGCGCCCGCTATAACTCTCAGTCAGAATCCATATTGGATATCGCGTTGCCCTCTCGGTACAGTTGTCTGGCGTTTTCACGGTGTCTGATCGCCCTCCAACCGAAGAGGTAGTTATGCAAGTGGATTGTCAGAAGGCGTCGCACGACAAGCTGTCGGTGCCGGTGCAGCGTTACGATGTTCGTCGCGATGACGAGATCTCCATTGAGGTATATGCGACAGGGACGGGCCCCGTCGTTGTTCTGTTGCCGTCCCTTGGCCGTGGTGCGACGGATATGCTCGAACTTGCTGAGCCGTTGGTGGATGCCGGCTATCGTGTGCTCTGTCCGGAACCTCGGGGGAACGCTCGGAGCACCGGTCCCATCGAGAATAAGAGCCTCCACGATTGGGCTGGCGATATTGCCGCCGTTATCGAACACGCCGGTCAGGCTCCGGTGGTGATAGTCGGGCACGCCCACGGAAACTGGATTGCTCGGACAACCGCAAGTGACTATCCCCACCTGGTCAGCTCACTGGTGTTGCTCGCAGGCTCTGCGGGCAAGGTGCCTCGCGGGGTCGATGCACTGCCTATTCCTGCCGAGATTCGTGCAAGGATCGAGCAGTGTGCAGACCTGACCCTTCCTGACGAAGTTCGTCTCGACAGCCTGAGGGCGGTCTTTTTTGCGCCGGGCAACGATCCGACCAGTTGGTTGACGGGTTGGAACACCGAATTGATGACGATGCAGACATTGGCCCAGAAGCGGACGCCAGTAGACGACTTCTTTGCCGGCGGTGGAAAGCCTATCTTCAACGTTCATGCTGAGTATGACGTCATCGCGCCTCAGCGGTACGCGAATGTCCTCAGCGAGTATCTGGGCGAACAGGTCACGAATCACACGATTCGCAATGCGGCCCATGCGTTGTTGCCGGAGCGCCTGGATGAAGTTGCCGAGGCAATGATTGCCTACCTTAAATTGCCCACCATAAGGAACGGCGCGTAGTGGCTGAGAGCCTGGCGACCCCAGTCAGCTGACAATTGGCTCACGCATGACGGTACCCAGGACCTTGCGGACGAGTTCCCCTGGTCCTTGCTCGCGCCAGATGGCATAGAGCTGAATATGCCCGGCGGTCTCGCCTATTTCCCGAAAGACGACGCCGGGCATCCCTGCCCGCGCGTACGAACGCGGTACGAGCGCTACCCCTAAACCAAGTCTCACCATCTGGAAGGTCGTCAGCGGATTGCGCGCTGTATGCGCAATGGTAGGGCTGAATCCCGCGTCAAGGCACGATGCAATCATGGCATCGAACAGCGCTGGCGCGTGGTCGCGGGAGAAGGCCACCAGAGGCATTTCCTCCAGGTCCCTTATTGTCAGGTCCGACTTCGTCGTGAACTCGTGTCCCTCTGGCACGACGATCGAAAAATGTTCAGTGAAAATCGGGGCTTTTCCGAGGCTCGCTCGCGTAGGAACCGAGTGCACGACGCCGACATCGAGTTTCCCTTGCATGACTGCGTGCACCTGGTCAGCCGATCCCATGTCCGTTACGGCGATATGCAGTCCCGGAAAGCTCTCAGCCATACGCTTCAGGATTGTCGGGAGCACGTGGTAAATACCGGAGGTAACCATGCCAATCTGAAGCGTACCAATGTCGCCCGCCGCGGTGCGGCGTGCGGTGGATACGGCAACCCGCACCTGTTCCAGGACGGAGCGACAGTCGGATTGAAAGGCGCGGCCGGCGTCGGTGAGCCTGACTTCCCTGCGATTGCGGGTGAGCAGCTCTACGCCAATCTCGTCCTCCAGAGCCTTGATCTGCTGAGACAGTGGAGGTTGCGACATATGCAGTCGCACCGCAGCTTTGCTGAAGTTGAGTTCGTCAGCAACGGTGACGAAGTAGAGCAATTGGCGCAGTTCCATCCCGCTTCCCTTGTGTTTCGTGGCGTAAGGATAGCTCGAAGTGCAGCGTGGAGATGCTAGGGAAGACGTGGAGCGTAGCTGATTCGTCAGCCCTATAACTCATGGAGGCAATCGGTATTGGACGCTTGGCAGGGCGAATCTTAAAGTGGCTTGCATGCGCAGCCGGTGGTCAGTACCGGCGAGAAGCGTAAGAACACTTAGGAGGAGACTGCCATGAAGGTATCTGGACTTAACGCGCGACGTGCCGCCATCGGCCTGGCTGGTGCACTGTCGATGGCAATCGGCCTGCCTTCGCATGCGGCAGGGGACTACCCGAATCGGCCCATCAAGATGGTGATTCCCTATACCCCCGGCGGTTCCATCGATACGGTTGGCCGGCTGGTCGCCGCGCAACTGCAGCGTCAGATGGGGCAACCTATTGTTGTGGAGAATCGCCCAGGCGCGTCGGGGATGATCGGCTCGGAAGCCGTTGCCAAGGCCCAGTCGGACGGCTATACGCTCCTCTTCAACGCGTCCAGCCAAGTCTATCTTCCTCTGGTTGCCAAGAACGCACCGTATGACGCCATCAAGGACTACACCCCGATTGGACAGATTGGCCACGTGCCGCTGCTAGTGGTGGCGAATACCAATGTTCCGGCGAACTCGCTGCGCGAGCTCGTGCAGCTGGCCAAGGCCAAGCCAAGAACCTACGCCTGGGCGACTTCGGGGCTGGGGACGACCAGCCATCTCACTGAAGAGATGATCCGCCACTCGTTCAAGCTCGATATGGAGATTGTTTCCTACAAAGGGGCGGTTCCACAGCTCAACGATGTCATGGGAGGCCATGTAACAGCTGCGGTTTCGCCGATGCCTGGCGTATATCCGTTCGTCAAGGGCGGGCGTTTGAAGGTCCTCGCGGTTACCAGTGGCAAGCGGATTCCCCAACTGCCTGATGTCCCGACTGTGGCGGAGAGCGGGCTGCCAGGCTTTGAGTTGCTGTCATGGTACGGAATCTGGGGCCCGGCTAATCTGCCGGCTGAGATCACACAACGCCTTTCACGAGAAATCAACAAGGCCGTCCAGGATCCGGCGATGAAGGCGCGATTCGCGGATATGTCGTTCGAGACCGTGCAATCGACACCGGAGCAGTTCAAGGCATTGATCAGCTCCGACATCACCAAGGTGTCCGCCATCGTCAAGGCAGCAAATATTCAGATTGATTGAGACGAGACGACTATGAAATTCAACGGGCCGGATGTGGAAATGACAGCGGCGCTTGCATCCTGGATTGCGAACGTCAGAAATGACGACCTGCCGCTGGAGGTGAGAGAGGCCGTTGGCTTGCTGTCTCTCGACACCTTCGGGGCGGGACTCACCGGCCATGATGAGCCGTGGTCGAAAGCCATCGCCGACTGGGCAGCCGAGGGCAGCCAGGTGCCACGTGTGAAGGGCGCGCGCGCCTGGGGAAGTCAGAGCGTGACATATCGGGCAGCTGATGCAGCCCTGGTAAATGGCGCAGCGGCGCATGCGTATGAATTGGATGACTTTCACAATGCAAAGGTCCATCTTGGTGCCGTCGTGTTGCCGGCGGTCTTCGCTTTGGCAGAGGAGCACCACGTAGCGCCTGGGCGGGTGGAGACCGCCATCGCCGTCGGTTACGAGACGATGATCCGCTGTTCACTTGCGCTACAGCCGGCGCTTGCACGTATGAAGGGGTGGCACATGACGGCCGTGTGCGCGCCGTTAGGTGCCGCAGCGGCTTCGGCGGTCATGCTGGGCCTCGACGCCCAGCGTACGGCGTGGGCGCTGGGACTTGCCGGCACCCAATCTGGCGGGCTCTTCGCATTTGCATGCGATGGCTCGGATTCGAAGCGCTTCCATCCGGGGCGCGGTGCTCATGCCGGGGTCATGGCAGCCGAACTCGCGGCACGAGGGCTTACGGGTCCGGGAAAACTGTTCGAGACCGAAGATGGAGGGTGGTTGAAGGCATTCTCGGATGATCCCAGGCCGGACGAAATCCTGAACGGGTTGGGCCGGGAATGGCGCATGCCACGAACCAACTTCAAGCCATATGCCTGCTGTGGGAGCGCGCACTCTCATGTGGATTGCGCGCTTCAGCTGAGGGAAGAGTGGTCCCGCCAGGGGAAAATCAAGGTCGGCATGCCCACTGTCGTGGACGTGCAGTGCGGCTACAGGTACGAGCCGGGAAGCGTGCTCAACGCCCAGATGAGCGGACGCTACAGCCTCGCCGTGGCTCTGATCGATGGGCAGGTCCTGCCTGCACAGTTTGGCGACAAGCGGCTGTCTGACCCGGAGGTTGTCGCACTTGCAAATGCAATGGAAATCGTCCGCGATCCTCAGCTTGATGCGCTGTATCCGGCGAGCTTCTGCGGATGGGTGGAGCTTGAGTCGCGAGATGGCAAGCGAGTACGGGCGGAACAAACCAATCCGTCCGGCTCAGCGGAGAATCTTGAGCGCCCGGCAGCCATTCGCGCAAAGTTCAGGGCATTGACAGAGTCGGTCTTGTCACCGGGGCAGGCAGACGAGCTAACCGCCGCGTTTGGAAGGCTAAGCACGACTTGCGTCAAGGACATTCTCACCTTGGCCGTTCGTCGGAACTAAGCTACTGAGCTGTCCACGTCTGGAACTCCAAGTGCCTTCAAGGCTCGCAGCAGTACCGGTGACTGGTTCGCGGGGTTCCAGATTGCAGAGTATTCCGCCACGGCTGAGACATCGTTTAGCTCCCTCAGTGCAACGCCTGGCAACGAAGCCTTCGCAAGCGTGGCAGGGACCAGAGCGAAACCTCGTCCCAAGCCTACGAGGCTGACCACGGAAAGCAGATGCTTGGCGTAGTGGCGGATGTGGGGACTGAATCCGGCTTGCATGCACGTGGCGGTAACGAGATCGAAGTAAGCAGGCGCGCTGTCACGTGGAATTGCGACGAAAGGGACATCCGCGAGCTGGAAAAGGTCGATCTTCTTGCGTTTTGACGCAGGGTGGTCGTCCGGTAGCGCTGCAACCAGGCGTTCTTTATGAACGACGTGTGCGCGCAACTCAGCAGGCGGTGTTCCTATTTGGGCGAACCCGAGATCAATGCGGTCGCGTTGCAATGCGTCGACTTGCTCGGCCGTGCTGATTTCTTCCCAGGTCAGGTCAATCTCGCTGATGTCTTTTTCGAACTTTCGGACGATGTTCTCGATGTTCATGTAGAGCACAGCCGCGACGAAACCGATGCGGAGGTGGCCGATGTCACCGTGTTCCGCCTTCTTGACCGCTTCCACCGTCGCATCAAGCTGGTTCAGCATGCGGCGTGCTTCGCGCACCAGCGCTGAGCCAGCTGGTGTCAGTTTCACGGTACGCCGGTTGCGGTCGAAGAGTTGCACGCCCAAGTCTTCCTCCAGCTGCTGGATGTGCTTCGTCAGGGGCGGCTGGGATATCGCAAGCCGTTGCGCGGCGCGGCCGAAATGGAGTTCTTCGGCTAGCACGAGAAAGAGGCGGAGGGTACGGAGTTCGAGCATTTCGGGTGCTGCTGCATTGCAGCAGGGCGGCGTCGATGAGTCTCACTTATTCTAATCGGGAATTAGTCTCTTCCGAAATATGTATTGGACGCTATCGATTCGTCGACCCAGAATACAGCCATCAAATCAAGAATGAAACGGAGACAAGCCTTACCCGGCGGCACATCGATGATGGCGTCCGGGGCGGTGTTCCGGTTCATTGTCACCTCGGAACACATGCACACCATGGAACGTCTCCAGCCGCTCAAACCTGAAGAACTGTCGCCCGAACAGCGCGAGGTGTACGACGCCATTGCTTCCGGTCCGCGTGGCCAAGTACGTGGCCCGCTGGCCATGTGGCTGCACCGCGCCGGGCTTGCCAGCCGAGCCCAGGCACTTGGACAGTATTGCCGTTACGACTCTTCGCTGCCTCCTCGACTTTCCGAGCTTGCCATTCTTGTGATGGCCCGGACCTGGATGGCCGAGTTTGAGTGGTGGGCCCACAAGCCTATCGCGCTGAAGGCGGGCGTGTCATCCGAGGTAGTCGAAGCGATTCGCGTTGGCAAGACGCCGGAGTTTTCGCTCCCGGATGAAGCCGTCGTCTACGACTTCATTCATGAACTCCACGCTACGCGCAATGTCTCGGATGCGCTCTATCAACGTGCGCTCGACGTCCTTGGCAAGGAGAGGGTCGTAGACCTGGTGGGTGTGGCCGGGTATTACACCCTGATCTCCATGACCATCAATGTGTTTGGCGTCGTGCCGCCTGACGGGAGCGCGCCGGAGCTCCAGAAAGCCTGACGGCTTGCGTTCCAATCAACTTCGTTTGCGAATCAAGAGATAGAGGTATCAAGAATGGCTGGTCGTCTGGAAGGAAAGGTCGTCATCGTTACCGGTGCAGGTTGCGTCGGTCCGGGCTGGGGTAATGGTCGTGCGGTTGCTGTGCGTTTTGCGGAAGAAGGCGCGAAGGTATTCGCGGTGGACAAGAACCAGGACCCGATGGTGGAAACCCTGGACCGTCTGGCGGCAGTCGGTGGCGAGTTTGCATCGCATCTCTGCGATGTGACTGACTCGGCCGCCGTTGGCGCAATGGTCGAGGCCTGTGTTGAACGATTTGGCCGCGTGGATATCCTGGTCAACAATGTTGGCGGGTCTGCGAAGGGCGGGCCGGTTCAGCTGAGCGAAGAAGACTGGGACCGTCAGCTTAACTTCAACCTGAAGAGCGTTTTCCTGACTTGCAAGCACGTGCTGCCGCACATGGAAAAGCAGGGTAGCGGCGCCATCGTGAATACGGCGTCAACGTCCGGTATCCGCTGGACTGGTTCCGCTCAAGTGGGGTATGCATCGGCCAAGGCTGCCATCATCCAGTTCTCACGCGTGGTTGCCGTTGAGTACGCGAAGAAGAACGTTCGCGTGAACACGGTGGTTCCTGGCCAGATGCACACGCCGATGGTCGAGGCGCGCCTGGCAGGTCAGCGTGCGGGTGGCGATGTCGATACGCTGCTCGCGCAACGTCAGGCTCGCATTCCTCTTGGCTTCATGGGCGATGGCCGCGACACGGCGAACGCTGCACTCTTCCTGGCTTCGGACGAGGCTCGGTTCGTCACCGGTACTGAGATTATCGTTGACGGCGGCATGAGCGTTCGCTGCGACTAACCCTGAATGACACATAACAGCGCAAGAGAAGTAGAGGAGTCGCAATGAAATCAAGTTTCCACGTGATGCGCCGTCGGTCGCTCGGTCTGGTGGCCGCTGCGGTACTGGGGGCTGCAGCATTCCCCGCAGCGGCCGGCGGGGCATATCCGGACAAGCCGATTCGACTGGTCGTGGCGTTCTCGGCGGGAGGTCCTACCGACATCATCGCTCGCGTCATCGCGAAAGACATGAGCGCTCGGCTGGGGCAGCAAATTATCGTAGACAACCGGCCGGGCGCAGGTGGAAACATTGCTGCGGAGTTTGTGGCAAAGTCGCCGGCCGACGGATACACGTTGCTCTATAACAGCTCCTCGATTGCGATTTCTCCTGCGCTGTTCAATCTCTCGAAACTGAATCCGGATCAGATTTTTACGCCGGTCGGTTACGTAGCAAATGTGCCGCTTGTTCTCATCGTGAACTCGGCGTCGCCGGTCAAGACACCGGCCGACTTTATCAAGTTGCTCAAGGACAAGCCTGGCCAGCTGAACTTTGGCTCGTCAGGCAACGGCACCATCGATCACCTGACGAGTGCCGTGTTCGCTGAAAAAACGAAGACGAAGTTCAACCACGTGCCGTACAAAGGCAACGCGGCGGCATTGCCTGACCTTCTGGCTGGCCGCATTGATTTCATGATGTCCGGAAGCCTGAATGCCGTCCTGCCGTTCGTCAAGGAAGGAAGGCTGCGCGCCATTGCTGCTACCACGTCGAAGCGAGTTTCGGTTTTGCCCGGCGTTCCTACGTTGGCGGAAACCGTGATTCCCGGATTTGACTCGGGCACGTGGCAAGGAATCGTGGCACCGGTGGGCGCCACGGCGCAGGTCGTTGAACGCCTGAATCGCGAGCTGAACCAGACGCTGAAGTCGCCGGAGGTTGTGAAGGCGTTGCAGGCGCAAGGCGCGGAGCCCACCGGCGGAACGCCTTCGCAGTACCACGACCTCATCCACAAGGAGTACGTTCGTTGGACGAAGGTCGTCAAAGAGACCGGCGCTACGGCGAACTAAACGATTCAAGGCAAGGGAAGCATGTCGGTTTCCACTCCTGTGTGGGATTGCCACACGCATATCTACGGCCCTTACGATCGCTATCCGCTGCCCAAGGAAGCCGTCTATGTGCCAGAGGCCGCGCCATTCGACGCGCTACGTGCGGTACACAAATCGATCGGCATCACCCACGGGGTGATTGTCCAGGCTGCCAACTATGGGCCGAATCATTGCGCGTTGTTGGCTGCCTTGGATGCTGGCAAAGGGACGTACCGAGGTATCGCCGTCATTTCGCCAGAAATCCCGGATGAAAAGCTCGCGATGATGGCGGCTCGTGGCGTCAAGGGGATTCGGATTGGTCTGATGAGCCATCTGGGTAACTCGTTTGATGCCGGCAAGGTGCGAGCGCTGGTTGAGCGCATACGACCGTACGGTTGGCACGCGCTGATCCATGGAGAACCCAAGAACGTAATGGCTGCGGTGGATGCTGCTGGTCACTATGGCGTGAAGCTGGTCATAGACCACATGGCCCGTCTTCCCCTTGATGCGCCTGACCTGACTGCCCGCCTCGACGACATCTGCACGCTGCTGCGTCACGAGCATGTATGGATCAAGGTTTCCGGAGTTGACCGTATCACCAAGGGTCGACTGGACGCGCCAGAGGCCAAAGCGGTGTTGCAGCGCCTGGTCAATACGGCGCCGAAGCGTGCAATCTGGGGGACGGACTGGCCGCATCCGAACCTGACTTATCCAGTGCCCAAGGACGATGCACTGCTCTCCTGGCTAGGTTCCGCTGTCGGGGATGAAGCCATGCTGAAAGCCGTTCTGTCCGAGAACCCCGCCAGCCTGTATCAATAACAATGCCAGAGAGGAGACCATCATGCAGGACGCTTCCTTGTCGGTCGAGCCCATCCGCTATCCGGACGCACGCATTCAAGCACTCAGCCCGCGGTTCGAAAAGTACCACTTGCCTCTGGCAGCGATCGACCGCATCGCGACGGGTGGCCGATGGAATGAGGGGCCTGTGTGGTTTGGCGATGCACGCTGTCTGCTTTGGAGTGACGTGCCGAACAACCGGATTCTTCGCTGGGACGAGGAGACGGGCAACACCACCATCTTTCGCAAGCCATCTAACAACGCCAACGGGAATACCCGCGACAGGCAAGGGCGCTTGGTTACCTGCGAGCACGGCGGCCGACGAGTCACCCGTACTGAATACGATGGCTCCATCACCGTGTTGGCTGACCAGTACGACGGGAAGCCGTTGAATTCCCCCAACGATGTGGTTGTGAAGTCGGATGGATCTGTCTGGTTCACGGATCCGCCGTTTGGCATCGTCGGGTTCTACCAGGGCGAGAAAGCCGTAGCCGAGCTTCCCGAGCGTGTCTATCGCATTGATCCGCATACCGGGGAGCTGAGCGTGGTTGCTGACGATGTGAGCGGTCCAAATGGCCTGGCTTTCTCTCCAGATGAGAAACTTCTGTACGTCATCGAGTCCCGCACTCGTCCGCGTCGGATTCGTGCCTTTCACGTATCCGGCGACGGTGAAAGCCTGACGGACAGCAAGGTGTTGATCGATGCCGGACCCGGCACCCCTGATGGCTTCAGGGTAGATGTTGACGGAAACCTTTGGTGCGGTTGGGGAATGGGCACGCCTGAGCTTGACGGAGTACGGGTCTTCGCTCCGGACGGTGAGGCGATTGGTCACATTGGCCTGCCTGAGCGATGCGCCAATCTTTGTTTCGGTGGTCGTCACCGCAATCGGCTTTTCATGGCGTCGTGCACGTCAATCTACGCCCTTTACGTCAACACGCAAGGGGCAATCGGCGGCTGACTGGCGCCGATTCAAGCGTTTCCATAGAGAGGGCGGTGGTATGAGAAGGACATTCCTGCGGGTGGCTTTGGCCTGCGCAATGGCAGCGCTTTGCTCGCAATCCGCGATGGCGGCGGAAATCGCCCGGATGGTGGTAGCGTTTCCGGCTGGCGGTCCTGCGGATGCCCTGGCACGGTCGATCGCAAAACAGCTCGAAATCGAACTCAAGCGAACCGTCATCATCGACAACCGCCCAGGTGCAAATGGCGCTATCGCAGTCAGCGCGGTGACGAAGGGACCTGCCGATGGTTCGGTCTTCTTCCTGACCAGCGCCGGCGCAATCGTCATCAATCCAGCGTTGTATAAGAACCTGTCCTATAAGCCCGAAAAGGACTTGGTCCCCGTTTCTCTTGTGACGACCACGCCGCAGGTCATCGTTGCCCCTATGCAGTCCAAGTTCACGACGGCAAAAGACATCGTTGTTCTGAGTCGTTCGGGTAAGGCGGTGTCGCTGGCTTCCTCCGGGGTTGGCAGCATGCCGCATATGGCTATCGAACTCTTCAAGGCATCGACCGGCGCCGAGTTCCTCCATGTGGCATACAAGGGTGCAGCGCCGGCGATCACGGACACCATTGGCGGGCAAGTTGATGCGTTCTTCGGCGATGCCTCTGGCCTGCTGCCTTTCATCGCAGGGAAAAAACTCAAGCCCATCGCCGTGACGACGAGTGCGAGGCTGCCCTATCTTCCCAACGTGCCCACGCTTGAAGAGGGAGGTATCAAGGGGGTGATCGCCGAGAACTGGTACGGCGTGATGGTACCGGCCGGCACCTCGCAGAAGGTTGTCCAGGAACTCAATTCCGCCATTCGCAAGACGCTCGAGAACAAGGAAGTCAAGGCTGGTCTCACGACCATGGGCATGACTCCGACACCGTCGTCTCCCTCGGAATTCGCTTCACGGATCCGCTCGGATGGAGAGAAGTGGTCGCGACTCATCACGGAACGCCGCGTGAAGCCGGAGTGACACGCAACGGAACTTTCTGACCCCTGTCCGACTTTGTAAAGTCTCCAGGAATTGAGGCAGGGTTAGCCCGGCGGAGTGCCTACCGCCGGGCTTTTTTTTGTATTTGTCGCAAGCGTCGTTCGGTGGCCGGCTTGGATGGTGCTCCGCAAAATTCCACGGTATGGAATTTTGGGGGTGTCCGATCGCCAGCTTGCCGCTAACCTGTATCTAACAAAGAAACGCGCTGAGATGAGGGACGTATCGCGTCTCACACGCTCAAGCATTCGTTAACAGGAGACAAGTATGAATATCATCCGTGCGGCCTTCGTGCGAAGCATCGCTCTCGCATTGATTCCACTGGCAGCCGCTGTTGCACCATCTGCGGCGTCTGCCGCCTATCCAGACAAGCCAATTCGCCTGGTCGTTCCGTTTGCTCCGGGCGGCGGCACGGATCTGGTTGCGCGGGCGATGGGAATCACGATGGGCGAGGAGCTGGGGCAGCCCGTCATTGTGGACAACAAGCCGGGTGGCAGCACCATCATCGGTACCGACGCGGTTGCGAAGGCCGCGCCCGATGGCTACACGATGGTGATGGCAACCTTGGCACACGCGGTCAACCCCAGCCTTCACAAGAAGCTGCCGTTCGATACCGAAAAGGCATTCGCTCCGGTGATGCTTGTCGGCCGGTCGCCCAATGTGCTGGTGGTTCGCCCCGATAGCGCGATCAAGTCCGTTCAGGATCTCATTGCTGCCGCCAAAGCGAAGCCTGGAAAAATCACCTACGCCTCGCAAGGCGCGGGCACGTCCGCCCACCTGGCCGGCGAGCTCTTCAAGAAGCTGGCCAAGGTCGACATGAACCATATCCCATACCGCGGTGCGGGCCCGGCAATTACTGACCTGCTTGGCGGGCAGGTCGATGTGATGTTCGCAACAGCGGCAGCCGTGGCACCTCATATCGAGAGCGGGAAGCTCCGCGCCATTGCAGTGACCACAGCACAACGCTCGCGGGCTGGCGGCCTGAGCAAGGTTCCGACCATCGCTGAGAGCGGTGTCCCCGGTTACTCCGCCGACAGCTGGTACGGCCTCTTCGTGCCGGCAGGCACGCCCAAGGATGTTATCGCGCGTCTGAATGCTGCCGCCAAAAAGGCAGTTCAGACAGAAATGTTTCGCAAGCGTGCTGAACAGGAAGGCCTGACGGTGAGCGCCGGTTCCCCTGAAGAGTTTGGCCGGTATGTAGCCGGTGAGAGCCAGCGCTGGAGCAAGATCATCAAGGAATCAAACATCACGGCCGACTAACCGCGGTGTAGTTACGAAAACTGGATTGGATCATGGAAAACTATTCCCTTATCGAACTGAAGTACGAGTCTGGCGTGGCTGTCATCGCGCTTAACCGTCCCGAGAAGCGCAACGCCATGAGCGACGATATGCGCACCGAGTTCATCGACGCACTCGAGCGTGTTGCTGCCGACAAAGCGGTGCGGGCTCTGGTGATCACCGGAAACGGCAAGGGATTCTGCGCTGGCGGCGACGTATCCGGTATGAAGCGCCGGATGGAGGCGCCGCAAGGCGAGGTTGGGTTCAATGGCTGGAGTCGTCAGCAGCGCGTGCATTACACTCAAAAGCTGCTGCATACCATGCCCAAGCCGACCGTTGCGGCGGTCAATGGCGCAGCCGCTGGCCTTGGCGCAGACACGGCGCTGTGCTGCGACTTCGTCATCGCGTCGGAGCACGCATCGTTCTCCTGGTCTTACATCAATCGTGGCCTGATTCCGGACGGTGGCGGCATGTACTTCCTGCCGCGACGGGTTGGTCTGGCGAAGGCCAAGGAGTTGGTCTTTACCGGCCGGAAGGTCGCGATTGAAGAGGCAAAGGAGATTGGCATTGTCGATCGCGTCAGCCACGCTGACAGCCTCGTGGCAGACGCCGTGGCATGGGCAAAGGAACTGAGTCAAGGTTCGCCCACTGCAATCGCGCTGGGCAAAACCATCATGAATCAGTCTTACGAATTGCCGGCGGATCAAATCTTTGCTCAGGGCAGCCAGGCTCAAGGCATCTGCTACACCAGCGCTGAACACCGTGAGTCGGTACTGGCGTTCCTGAACAAACTCGCAGACAAGGGCTGAGCCATGAATGCTATCCAACGCCTTGTGGCGCCGCGTAGCGTCGCAGTGATCGGTGCATCCGCCGACCCGACGAAGACGGCTGGCCGGCCGGTCCAATATCTCCGCAAGCATGGCTTCACCGGCGCTATCTACCCCATCAACCCGAAGGTTGGCGAGATTGATGGCCTGCGTTGTTACCCGGATGTGGCTTCCCTTCCAGAGGTACCGGACGTCGGCATCGTACTGCTTGGCGCCGAGCGTGCGCATTTGGCGGTTCGCGACCTTGCTGCCAAGGGCGCCGGGGCTGCGATCGTGCTGGCAAGCGGGTACACGGAAACCGGTCCCGAGGGCGCACGGCGTCAAGCCGAACTGATTGAGGCCGCGGGCGATATGCGGTTGCTCGGCCCGAACACGATTGGCCTGGTGAACCTGACCGATGGAATTCCGCTCTCTGCCAGCGGCGCTCTGGAGATGGACAAGTTTCCGGCCGGCAGCATCGGCGTTGTGTCGCAAAGCGGCGGCATCCTCGGCGCGCTGTTGTCGCGCGCGGCTGCTCGAGGGATCGGGATGTCCAAGCTGGTTTCCACGAGCAATGAGGTGGATCTCGATCTGGCGGATTTTATCGACTATCTGGCGGACGACGCGGCGACCAAGGTCATCGCGCTGTATGTCGAGAGTATCCGCAATCCCGAGACCTTCCGGCGTGCTGCGCTGAAGGCCGCTCGCGCTGGCAAGCCGGTTGTGGCATTCAAGATCGGTCGTTCGGAGAGCGGCGCGCGCGCTGCGGTATCGCACACCGGTGCGCTGGCCGGTGCTGACCGAATGTATGACGCACTGTTTGACCAGGTGGGCGTCATTCGCGCGCAATCCTTCGCGGACCTGCTGGATATTCCGGCCGCGCTTTCCACGGGGCGCAAACTGGCAGGAAAGCGAATCGCGATCCTCACGTCTACAGGCGGTGCTGGTACGCTGGTTTCGGATAGCCTGGGTGTCGCCGGTTTCGAGACGCCGGCCCCGGATGAAGAGACGGCAGAGAAGCTGCGCGCGCTGCAAAAAGGGGACCATGCCGCGCTGGACCGTAACCCGATTGACGTGACGTTGGCCGGCCTGCAGCCAGACCTGCTTCGTGCGGCGATTCGCATCCTGCTGGACAGTCCGAGCTACGATGCAGTCACCGTCATCGTCGGATCATCGAGTCTGGCAATGCCCGACCTGATGGCAAACGCCATTCGCGATTGCCTCCCGACCAGCGCCAAGCCGGTCATCGCATACGTCAGCCCGCATGCGCCGGAAGTGGCGTCGCTCTTGAATCGGTGCGCAGTGCCGGCGTTTTCGGCCCCCGAGGCCTGCACGGTGGCTTTCCAGGCGATGCTGCGCTCCGGCTCGTCTAATAGCGCAGAGGATCTCGGCACTGAACCGAAAGCCGCTCCCAAGCTGGACGACTTTGGTTCGGGATCACTGGATGAGGCGGCTGGCAAAGCACTGTTTGGTGCGTTTGGGGTGCCGGTGACGCGAGAGACGGTGGTGAAGAGCCCGGAAGAGGCTCTCGCGGCCGCCAGGCAGTTCGAGGGTGGCGTGGTGCTGAAGATCTTGTCTGGCGAGATCACCCACAAGAGCGATGTCGGCGGGGTGGCTGTCAATGTGGACCCCGCTCGGATTGGCGAGCGGCTGGTTCAGATGGGCGACCAGGTCGAACAGGCGGTCGGTACGCGCCCGACTCGCTTCCTGGTACAGGAAATGGTGAAGGGTGGCGTCGAGGTCATTCTCGGCATGCACCGGGACCCGCTTGGCACGGGCATTCTCCTTGGGATGGGCGGTGTCGCCGCGGAACTGTTTGAGGACACGACGCTGCGCCTGCTGCCGTCGGGTCGCGGTTTGTCGAAGACGGTCGCGCTGGAAATGATCCGCTCATTGAAGACCGTCCCGTTGCTGGAGGGTTATCGCGGTCGGCCGAAGGCGGATGTCGATGCGTTGGCTGATGCCATCGTAGCCTTCTCGGACATGGTTGCTGCGCTCGGTGAAAAGCTGGTGGAGGCCGAAATCAACCCGGTCTTTGTCCTGCCGGAAGGACGCGGCGTGGTGGCTGGCGATGCCGTCGCAGTCCTCGGTGCCTGAAGTCCTGACGACTTCGGTGGAGGGGCACAAGGTCGCATGGCGGGTCGTCGGTGACGGCCCGCCAGCGATTCTCCTGCAGGGCGGCCATGGCTCATGGAGGCACTGGGCTCGGAATATCGCATCGTGGTCGGGCGTTCGCCGACTGCTGATTCCCGATATGCCAGGGTTTGGCGACTCGGACGACTCGCCGTTTGCCGACATGGCCGGATTTGTCGGCCTGTTGGCGAAATCGATAGACCAACTACCCACCAGTGACGGAAGCGTCGACCTGGTGGGTTTCTCGTTTGGTGGGCTTGCTGCCGCTCATCTGGCATGGGGTGATGCAGACGTAACAGTCACCCCGGCCGGGATTCCAGACATCATCCATGTCTCCCGTCCCAATGCCGGTGCGCAATGCGCTGACGGCCGCACGCGTGTGTGCGTCGTTCCGGCAGCGGGGCATTGGGGCCAGTACGAGGCTGGTCAATCGGTGAACGAACTCCTGCTGCAGTTGTGGCAGGACACAGAAAATAGCCTGGCTGGTGCCGGGCGAGGAGCCTAAACGTGTACGCAACAGAAGCCTTCGGCAAGTTCTACGCCACCGTCCAGTCTGCGCCGCTTCCCCCGCAAGCCATGCACCACGCCAAGCGCGCCCTGGTGGATTGGCATGCCGCGGTTTATCCCGGTATCAGCCATGAGGCCGTTGCGATCCTGGAGCGCATTCTCGAAGACGAGTTGGGGACGGGCAGCGCAAAGCTGGCGTCCGGCAAGTCCGCGATCATCAGGGCGGCGGCGTTGATCAATGGCGCGGCCGCGCATGCGGCGGAGATCGATGATAGTTTCAAGGACGCCATGTATCACCCGGGGGCACCTACGATTGCCGCGGCAATCGCTGCTGCCCAGGGCGTAGGCGCCACCGGCGAGACGTTGCTCAAGGGCATTGTCGTCGGCTACGAGATCTCTACTCGCATCGGCGTTGCTCTTGGCCGCGGTCACTACAAATACTGGCACAACACCGCAACTGTCGGCGTATTTGGCGCCGCGTCCGCGGCGGCCTTCATTTACGGTGCAACGCCGGCCCAACTGGCTCACGCGCTGGCAACGGCTGCGACCTTCTCCGCGGGCCTGCAGCAAGCGTTCCGGATGGACTCCATGTCGAAGCCGCTGCATGTGGGGCGCGCTGCGGAGGGAGGACTGCTGGCGGCCAAAGCAGCAGCCGCGGGCGCAACCGGTTCGCTGGATGTCCTGGATGGTGATGCCGGCCTCGGCAAGGCTATGTCCGATGGTGCGAACTGGGACGCGGTGGCTGCGACGCTCGGCAGTGACTTCCATATCTGCCGGTTGACTTTCAAGAACCACATCGGTTGCGGCCACACGTTCGCGGCGATTGATGGCGCCTTGGCGTTGAAGGCTGTGCTCGGCATCGATTCCAGCAAGATCAGACGCATCCACGTCGCGACATACCGGCCCGCACTCGATATTGCTTGCAATCTGAATCCGAAGACCGAGAATGAGGCCAAGTTCAGTTTGAAGTACATTGTCGCGACCGCTTTGGCATTCGGCAGCGTGCGGCTTGCAGCCTACACACCGGAAAGGATTACTGACGCCGAAACTCGCCGACTGATGGACTGCATGACCATTGAGGTCGATCCGGAGATTGACGCGGCGTTTCCCGGAAAGCGCGCTGCGAACATCCGCATCGAGACTGTCGACGGGCAAGTTGCCGAACACTTCCAGCCGAATCGCAAGGGCGACCCTGAGGATCCTCTCACCGATGCGGACCTCGATGCGAAGTTGCTCGAGCTTGCATCTCCTGTTCTGGGGCAATCCGTGGCAGAGAAGCTTGCTTCGGCACTTTGGCGCATCGACCGTGCGACAACGGTGGATTTCGCACGGTAACCCATAAAAACAGAGATCAGGAGGAGACAAAATGCGCAGAAATCTCTTGAGGCTGACCTGCGTTTGCGCAGCGTTCCCGGCGCTGCCCGTCCTGGCCGCATCGTACCCGGAACGTCCGGTTCGAATTGTCGTCCCGTTTCCTGCAGGTGGCGGAACGGATGCCATTGCAAGGTCGCTCGGCGAAGCGCTGTCACGTCGCCTCGGCAAGCCATTCATCGTCGAGAACAAGCCGGGCGCGGCGTCCATCATGGGTTCGGACCAGGTAAGCAAGAGCCCGGCGGATGGGTATATGCTGCTTCTGACGACGAGCGCGTTCGCGATTGTGGCAAGCGTTGGTCCCAAGCTCCCCTATGACGGCACGCGCGCGTTCGAGCCGGTCGCGTCATTGGGGCGCGCGCCTAACGTTGTGCTTGTCCGAAAAGAGAGTCGGCTGACATCGATGGAAGACCTGTTGCAGGTTGCCAAGGCTTCCCCGGGGAAGCTGACATATGGCTCGGCTGGCAACGGAAGCTCGGTGCATCTGGCTGCCGAGTATCTGCAGGCGATGTCTGGCATCAGGTTGATTCATGTTCCTTACAAGGGATCGGCACCGCAGTTTGCCGACCTCCTCGCGGGCCATATCGATGCCGCGTTTGCCACCATGGCCAGCTCGGCGAGCCTCATCCGGGATGGCCGCGTGCGCGCGCTGGCCGTGACCTCCGCTGATCGCTCCCCCACGTTTCCGGGGGTACCGACCGTCGGTGAAGTTGGCGTGAAGGGATATAGCGCGGACGTCTGGTACGGTGTCTTTGCGCCGAAGGGCACGCCCCCGGCGATCGTCCAGGTTCTCTTCCAAACGATTGCGAGTGCTTCGGCGAGTGGCCCGTATCGCGAGCGTCTGACGCGGGAGGGCGTGACCGGTAAGGTAGGTTCGCCACAAGAACTGACGGCCACCGTCGACCAGGAAGTCGCGCGATGGAAGAGCGTCGCGAAGGAACGAAATATTCAGTTTGACTAGCCACATCGGCCTGCGGCTCACCATGACGAAACCCATCGCAAATCCAGACCGTGTGAAACCGGGAAAGGGAAAGGCGACACCCAACCGGTCGCTAGAACGGGGAATATCCGTCTTGCGGGCGTTCCGGGCAGGCTCGTCAATGCTCGGCAATAGCGAGATCGCTGATAGAACGGGACTCTCGCGGTCGACCGTGAGCCGACTTACGCAGTCATTGGTCGAGAGCGGAATGCTCGAGTATGTTCCGCAATTTCGCGCTTACCGGTTGGGCGTTCCGGTCCTGAGCATGGCGCATGCAATGCGCGACGGCTCCACGGTTCTAAAGGCGGCGACTCCACTCATGACAGAGGTGGCGACGCGCCACAAGATAAACGTCGGACTAGCGGTGGCTGATGATGATGACATGGTGTATCTGGAGTCATTCCGTTACAGCAGGCGCCAATCGCTCCGTACTATCGTTAGTGGCTTGCGTATCCCCATGGCTTTGACATCCCTGGGCAGGGCTTACCTGGCGACACTGTCCGCGACCAACTTTGACATTGCGATGCGCGAGATGGCCGGCCGTAACCCAGGGCGAGCGTGGCACTCTATTCGCAAGGAGATCGAACTGGCGGTCAAGTCAGTGCAGGAGAACGGATATTGCGTGGCGTCGTGGCAGCCGCAGGTGGTGGCAGTTGCAACGCCAATGCAGATCGAGGGCTATGGCACGTACGTCCTCAACGCCAGCATCTCGACTCAGCAGACGGTCGAGGAGGTCGAAGCCACGCTCGCAAAGCCTCTGCTGTCCTTGGCGGCCTCGATTCAAGCGGCGATCAGTCGTATTGAATGAATGCGACGAGGCACCGTGAGTTTGCTCACAACTTGCGTTGTCCGTTGTCCGTTGAGCGTTTGGGCGGGACGCTGTGTGCATCAGGTGATACTCTGGATTGGAGCCGCTCGCAAATCCGTATCAGAAGGTGTTAATGGACGACTTCAATGCGGCGGCGGCGGCGGCCGGTCGCTGGGACCTGCACAGCAATCCCAGCGGCGTGGGAGGAGGGCTACTTACCAAGGCCAAGCCAGCGCGAGAGATCGTCGCAGACCTTGTGAAAAGCGCTTCGGAATCAATCTCTCGGCTGGCGGGCAGTATCTGACAGGCTAGGTTGCTATTGGATTAGACGAGGGCTTTCAATCCGAGGAGAGCCCTCGCCTCGGCAACAGTTGCCACGGGACGCTCGTACTCTTCGCAGAGTGCTGCGATTTGGCGGACCAAGGCAGCGTTTGACGGCGCGAGCGTATCTCGGTCCAGGCGAATGTTGTCTTCAAGACCCGTGCGGCAATGTCCGCCCAATTCAAGCGACCAGCGTGCCATGGTCATCTGGTCGCGCCCAATGCCAGCTCCCGTCCAGGTCGCGTTGGGCGAAAGCCTGCGCAGGGTCGCCGCATAGAACTCCAGAGCCTCGCGGTCGACGGGCATCGCGTTCTTGATGCCCATCACAAACTGGACATGCAGTTCTCCGGCGATCTTGCCGACCCGCTGCATATTGGCTGCCTGGAAGATCATTGATAGGTCGAAGGCTTCAATTTCGGGCTTGACGTCGTACGCCAGCATTTCAGATGCCAGCCAATCCACCAGGTCTGGCGAATTGTCGTAGACGCGGGTCGGGAAATTGACTGAGCCTGTCGCAAGTGAGGCCATGTCCGGGCGCAGGGAGATCATCCCACCACGTTCACGGCCTGCGCCGGAGCGTCCACCCGTTGAAACCTGGGTAATCATGCCTGGGGCATGCTTCCGAATCCCTTCGAGTACACGCGCGAACCGCGCGGGGTCCGAGGACGGAGTGCCATCGTCGTTTCGGACATGCAGGTGGACGAGCGTTGCTCCCGCTTCAAATGCTTCTTGAGTGGATTCGATTTGCTCGTCGACCGTAACCGGCACTGCCGGATTGTCGGATTTCCGCGGCAAGGAGCCCGTGATGGCCACGGAGATAATGCAAGGTTGGGTCATGAGTACCTCAAAGCAGGAAGCCGTATATTCGGTTACGGCCTGGATTCGTGGAGATTTTGCGCGAGCGAGAATCCAGTAGAGGTCAAATTCGCTCGGCTGTGACCGGAACTCGACAATCTCCACAACGGCTCGCCATTGGTCGCATCGGAGGCTTAGCCGAGGTCGCCGCCGCCCACGGGCAGGACGGTGCCGGTGATGTAAGAGGCCTCGTCGGACGCCAAAAACAGAATCGCGCGCACCTGTTCATCAATGGTGCCGTAGCGGTGCATCAGGCTGGATGCCATGGTCTGGTCGACGATGCCCTGGTACCACGCGGCTTCCTGCGGGGTCTGCTCCGCCGTGTTGCGGGGCACTTTGCGCGGCGGTGCTTCGGTGCCCCCGGTGGCGATCGCATTGACGCGGATGCCGTCCTGCGCGTGCTCGAAGGCGAGGCTGGCGGTCAGGGCGTTGACGCCGCCCTTGGCGGCCGCGTAGGGCACGCGGTAGATGCTGCGCGTGGCGATGGACGAGACGTTGACGATCACGCCCTGCTTGCGCTCGATCATGCCGGGCAGCACGGCGCGGCAACACCACAGGGTGGGAAACAGGGAGCGGCGGATCTCGGCTTCGATCTGCGCCTCCTCGTATTCCTGGTAGGGCTTGGCCCAGATGGTGCCGCCCACGTTATTGACGAGGACATCGATGCGGCCATGGGCCTGCAGCGCCGCGCTGGTCATCAGGCAGGCGCCGGCATAGGTTTCCAGGTCGGCCTCCACCGCTAGTGCCTGGCCGCCGTTCGCGTGGATTTGCGCGGCGACCTCGTGCACCAGTGCCGCGCGGTCGACCAGCACCAGGCTGGCGCCCTCGGCCGCGGCGGCTAGCGCCACGCCGCGTCCAATCCCCTGCGCCGCGCCGGTTACCACGGCGATTTTTCCGCTAAAGCGCGCGTTGTTGTTCATAGCGTGTCTTTGATCCGTGGAAGGTGGGTCAGGCAGCGTTGCTGGCCGAGAATTTTTCGTAGTGGAAGCTGGCCGGCGTCACCCCGGCGTCCTGCAGCCAGGCGCGCACCGCATCCACCATGGCAACGGGGCCGCACAGGTAGATGTCGACATCGCCGCCGTTGAGCCAGTCCCGCTCCACGTGCTGCGTGACATAGCCCTTGCGGGTTTCGTTGCTGACCGGATCGAGCACGCAGGTGCGGTACTCGAAGCCGGCGAGCTGGTCCTTTGCGCGGTCGAGTTGCGCCAATGCCACCAGGTCGATCTCATGCGTCACGCCATACACCAGGCGGATCGGGTGCGGGCTGCCGTTCGCGGCCAGCACGTCCAGCATGGACAGGAAGGGTGCGATGCCGGTGCCGCCCGCCAGGAACAGCACCGGGCGGGCCACTTCGCGCAGGTAGAAGCTGCCATAGGGGCCGGCGAAGGAAATGGGCTGGCCGGGCAGCGCCTCATTGCTCAGGAACTCGCTCATTCGGCCGTTGGGCACGTTGCGTACCACGAACGAGGTACGGGCGGCGCCGGGGGCGGAGGAAAACGAGTACGAGCGGGTCAGGCCGGTACCCGGGATATCCACGTTCACATACTGCCCCGCCAGAAAGGTCGGGGCGGCGGCTTCACCGAGGTCGATCGAGAACCCGATGGTGGAGTCCGACAGCTTGTCCACTGCCGCCAGCTTGCCCTGGTAGCGGGTCACGCCGGTCTTGCAGGCGGCCGACGAGGCCGGCACCTTGATCACGCAATCGGAGCGCGGGCGGGTCTGGCAGGCCAGCACGTAGCCCTTGGCGGCCTCCTCGGGCGTCAGCGCGTCTTCGATATAGCTCGACGCCGGCAGGTCGTACTCGCCGGATTCGCACAGGCCGCGGCAGGTGCCGCAGGCGCCGTCGCGGCAGTCCAGCGGGATATTGATCTGCTGGCGATAGGCAGCATCGGACAGGGTTTCGTTGGCGGCGCAGGTGATGAAGCGGGTAACGCCGTCTTCAAACTGCAGAGCGATGTTGTATTCCATGGCGTGGTTCCTCCGGCGCGTCCGCTCAGATGTGATAGATGTCGATGACCTGGTTGATGTAGTCGTTCTTCAGCACGACGTACTTGTCCAGGATCTGCGCTTGCTCGCCGGCGAAGTCGATGACGTAGCGCGACATGCCGAAGTAGCTGTAGTTGGTCTTGTAGCGGTGGCTCAGCGTGTGCCAGTTGAAACGCACCGTGCAGACGCTGCCTTCCTGGCGCTCCAGTTCGACGTTGCTGATGTTGTGGCTGGTGCGCGTGTCCGGCATGGTGGCGCTGGAGCGCTCGGTCTTGATGCGGAACACGCGGTCCTCCAGGCCTTGGCGGTTCGGGTAGTAGATCAGCGAGATCTCGCGCTGCGGATCGGTCACCAGGGTGTCGTCATCGTCCCAGGACGGCATCCAGAACGCGGCATCCGGGTGATAGCAGGCCAGCCATTCATCCCATTGTTCGTCGTCAAGCAGGCGGCTTTCCCGGTAGAGGAAGGCCTGGATCCCGGCAAGGCCGATGGGTGCGGTCGTGGGCGTCGTTGGGGTCGTTGGGGGCGTTGAGGTCATTGGGGTCGTGCTCATGCTTCACTCCCGGCGCTGCTGATCTTGCTGGCTTCGGCTCCGGTGGCCTTCTTCATCACGTCCAGCCAGTAGCGGTGCTGCACCGTGTACAGGCCTTCGTCCTCGGTCTTGACGCCGCTCATCAACGGCTTGAGGCCAATCTTGCGCGCAGCCTCGTCGGCGCCCTCCACCCAGTGCGTAGCGCCGCGGCACATGTCGTTCCATGCCACCGCGCTGCCGGCATAGCCTTGCTGGCAGGCGCGGAATTCTTCCAGGTCGTCGGGCGTGGCCATGCCGCTGACGTTGAAGAAATCCTCGTACTGGCGGATGCGGCGCGCGCGCGCGTCGTCGGCTTCGCCCTTGGGCGCGATGCAGTAGATGGTGACTTCGGTCTTGTCAACCGACAGCGGGCGCAGCACGCGGATCTGCGAGCCGAACTGGTCCATCAGGTAGACGTTGGGGTACAGGCACAGGTTGCGCGAGTTCTGGATCATCCAGTCCGCCGTCTCGGCGCCGCAGCGCTCGGCGAATTCCTCGCGCCGGTTGAAGTTCGGCCGGTCTTCCGGGTTGGCCCAGCGCGACCACAACAGCATGTGGCCGTGATCAAACGCGTAGAAGCCGCCGCCTTGCCGGCCCCAGTTGCCCGCATCCATGGCCCGGATCTTGTCCTCGCGGGCATTTTCCTGCTTGCGGTGATTAGTGGTGGCGGCGTAGTTCCAGTGCACGGCGGAGACGTGGTAGCCGTCGGCGCCGTTCTCGGTTTGCAGCTTCCAGTTGCCTTCGAAGGTATAGGTGGACGCGCCACGCAGCACTTCCAGGCCGTCGGCGGACTGGTCCACGATCATGTCGATGATCTTGGCCGCCTCGCCCAGGAAATCCTTGAGCGGCGCCACATCCGGGTTCAGGCTGCCGAACAGGAAGCCGCGGTAGTTCTCGAAGCGCGCCACCTTCTTCAGGTCGTGCGAGGCTTCCTTGTTGAAGCAATCGGGGTAGCCGGCGCCTTCCGGATCCTTGACCTTGAGCAGCTTGCCGCTGTTGTTGAAGGTCCAGCCATGGAACGGGCAGGTGTAGGTCGCCTTGTTGCCGCGCTTGTGGCGGCACAGCATGGCGCCGCGATGGGTGCAGGCGTTGATCAGCGCGTTGAGTTCGCCCTGGCGGTTGCGTGCGATCACGATCGGCTGGCGGCCGATGTAGGTGGTGTAGTAATCGTTGTTGCCGGGGATCTGGCTTTCGTGGGCCAGGTAGATCCAGTTGCCCTCGAAGATGTGCTTCATCTCGAGTTCGAACAGGGCCTCGTCGGTGAAGGCGCTGCGATGCAGGCGGTGGTCGCCGGTCTCGCGGTTTTCCACCAGGTAGTCGTCCAGGCGCTTCAGGGCCGGGCTGTGGTCCGGGTAAATGGGGATCATGCGGTGTCTCCTGCATCCGTGGCGGATGCGCCGGGCCGTGAGGGATCCTCAGAAGCGGCCCTGATGTTGCTGCGTCGTGGCTGATGCTGTGGGAGGCGCCTGAGGTGCTTGAGGTGCCTCAGGCGCCGTGGCTTATGCGGCGGCGCGCGTGCGCTCCACTTCCGGTACCGGCGCTGCCGCGCAATCGGCGTACAGGCGGAAATCGAAATCGATGGAGGCAAACGGCTTGTCCAGGCCGTGCTCGGCCAGTGCCCGCGGGGACTCGACGTGCCTGAGCGCTGGCACCAGGCCCTCGCGGCTGGCAAAGGCAAAGTCGTCCCACAGGTATTCGTCGCCGTCGATGTTGATCTGGGTGGTCAGCTTGCGATGGCCGGGCGCGGACACGAAGAAGTGAATGTGCGCGGGACGCCGGCCATGGCGGCCCAGCAGGTCCAGCAGGCGCTGCGTGGTGCCTTGCGGCGGGCAGCCATAGCCCATCGGCACGATGCTGCGGAACTGGTAGCGGCCCTCGCTATCGGTGGTGATGGTGCGGCGCAGGTTGAAGTCGGACTGCGTCTTGTCGAAGAACGAGTAGTTGCCGAGCAGGTTGGCATGCCAGACCTCCACTGAGGCGCCCGGCAGCGGCTTGCCGCTGGTGTCGAACACCGTGCCCTGCATGAACAGGACTTCGCCCTGGCCGTCTTCGCTGCCGTCGTCCAGCCGCGCGAAGCCTTCGCTCGCGGGTGCGCCGGCCACGTACAGCGGGCCTTCGATGGTGCGCGGCGTGCCGCCGGCGAGACCGGCCTTTGCCTCGGCTTCATCCGCGCGGATGTCCAGGAAGCGCTCCAGGCCCAGGCCGGCGGCCAGCAGGCCAAGTTCCGGTCCCGCCTCGGCGAAGTACTCGATGCCCTTCCAGACTTCGCTGGCGCTCAGGTCCAGGTCTTCGATCGCCTTGAAGAGGTCGGTGGTCAGGCGGACCACCACGCTTTGCACACGCGCATCGGCCTTGCCGCTGGCGGTGTCGAGGATGAACGCTTTCACCAGCGCTTCGATTTCCGGGTGCGTCATTTGTCTGCTCCTTGTCTCTGGTTTTCTATGTGGGGTCCGTCTTTGCAGTGGCATTTCGCCAGGGAAGCGTGATCCGAACTAAAATGCCATAAAGGTATAAAAAGTCGTTGTCACAGCCTGATGCGAAGGATAGGAGTGCCAAAATCGGTGGTCCAACACTGTTTTAGTATTGGCTGAATACTTAAAAGGTATAGTCGTGGACTTGCGTCACTTACGTTACTTTGTTGCCGTCGCGGAGGAACTCAACTTCACTCGCGCGGCCGAACGGCTGCATATCGCCCAGCCGCCGCTGAGCCGGCAGATCCAGCAACTGGAAGAGGGCCTGGGGGTGCAGCTCTTCGAGCGCAACGCGCGCCCGCTCAAGCTGACCGAGGCCGGGCGCTTTTTCTACGCGCACGCCCAGCAGTTGCTGGCGCAAGCCGCGGAGCTGGAGTCAATGACACGGCGGGTGGGGCAGATCGAGCGGAAGATGTCGCTCGGCTTTGTCGGCTCGACCCTGTACGGCATGCTGCCCAAGATCATCCGGCGCTTTCGCGCCGAGCACCCGCAGATCGAGCTGAGCCTTGTGGAGATGACCACCATGGACCAGATCGCGGCGCTCAAGCAGGGCACCATCGACGTGGGGTTTGGCCGCATCCGGCACGAGGACCCGAACGTGCGCCGGGTCGTGCTGCGCGAGGAGCGGATGATCGTGGCGCTGCCGGTCGGGCACCCGCTCTCGCTGGCCAAGCCGGTGCTGGCCCTGCACGACCTGCTGGGCGAGACCCTGATCATCTTTCCCAAGGCGCCCCGACCAAGCTACGCCGACCAGGTGCTGGCGGCGTTTCATGACCGGGCCTTGCAGCCCGGGCGTATCCATGAAGCGCGTGAGCTGCAGATCGCGCTGGGGCTGGTGGCGGCCGGCGAGGGTATCTCGATCGTCCCGAGCAGCGTGCACGGCCTCAAGCGGGACGACATCAGCTACCGGGAGCTGGACGATCCCAACCTGGTCTCGCCCATCATCATGAGCATGCGCAGGCTCGACGAGACCGAGGAGATCAGCGCCATGCTGGACATGATCTACCGGCTGTATGAGGAGGAGAAGCTGGTTTTCCTGCCGCCGAGCCAGGATTGATGGCTGCTGGCCTGATGGCGCCGGGGGAACTCTTGCATGCGGCCTGGCCTTGATTTGATTGGGTTTTCCGTTTCTAACTCTTATATAAGATATAAGACGTTTGACCCAAGGGGGCACTTTATTTTACAATCGCGGCACAACCGGTTTTTGCAACCCTATTACTCCGCAGGTTCCCATGCTTGAAAACTATCGCGCCCATGTAGCCGAACGCGCCGCGCTTGGCATCCCCCCTCTGCCGCTGACCGCCAAGCAGACTGCGGAGTTGATCGAATTGCTGAAGTCCCCGCCGGCTGGCGAGGAACAAGTCCTGGTTGACCTGATCACGCATCGCGTGCCGGCGGGCGTGGACGACGCCGCCAAGGTCAAGGCCTCGTACCTGGCAGCCGTGGCGCTGGGCAAGGAAGCCTGCGCGCTGATCTCGCGTGCCAAGGCTGCCGAGCTGCTGGGCACCATGCTGGGCGGCTACAACATCTCCCCGCTGATCGAGCTGCTGGACGACGCCGAGATTGGTCCCGTTGCGGCTGAGGCGCTCAAGAAGACGTTGCTGATGTTCGACGCCTTCCACGACGTCAAGGAAAAGGCCGACAAGGGCAACGCCATCGCCAAGTCCGTGCTGCAAAGCTGGGCCGACGCCGAGTGGTTCACCAGCCGTCCGGAAGTGCCGCAAAGCCTGACCGTGACCGTGTTCAAGGTCACCGGCGAAACCAACACCGACGACCTCTCGCCGGCGCCGGACGCCACCACCCGCCCCGACATCCCGCTGCACGCGCTGGCCATGCTGAAAAACGCGCGCCCGGGCATCACCCCGGAAGAAGACGGCAAGCGCGGCCCGGTCAAGTTCATCGAATCGCTGAAGGAAAAGGGCAACCTGGTTGCCTACGTGGGCGACGTGGTCGGTACCGGTTCCTCGCGCAAGTCCGCCACCAACTCGGTGCTGTGGTTCACCGGCGAAGACATCCCCTTCGTGCCGAACAAGCGTTTCGGCGGCGTGTGCCTGGGCAGCAAGATTGCCCCGATCTTCTACAACACCATGGAAGACGCCGGCGCACTGCCGATCGAGCTGGACGTGTCGCAGATGGAAATGGGTGACGTGGTCGAGCTGCGTCCCTATGATGGCAAGGCCCTGAAGAATGGCCAGGTGATCGCCGAGTTCACCGTCAAGTCCGACGTGCTGTTCGACGAAGTGCGCGCTGGCGGCCGTATTCCCCTGATCGTTGGCCGCGGCCTGACCGCCAAGGCCCGCGAGGCGCTCGGCCTGGCCCCGTCCACGCTGTTCCGCCTGCCGCACAACCCGGCCGACACCGGCCGCGGTTTCACGCTGGCCCAGAAGATGGTTGGCCGCGCCTGCGGCCTGCCGGAAGGCAAGGGCATCCGCCCGGGCACCTACTGCGAACCGAAGATGACCTCGGTGGGCTCGCAAGACACCACCGGCCCGATGACCCGCGACGAGCTGAAGGACCTGGCTTGCCTGGGCTTCTCGGCCGACCTGGTGATGCAGTCGTTCTGCCACACCGCCGCTTATCCGAAGCCGGTCGACGTCAAGACCCATCACACGCTGCCGCAGTTCATCAGCACCCGTGGCGGCATCTCGCTGCGCCCGGGCGATGGCGTGATCCACTCGTGGCTGAACCGCATGCTGCTGCCCGACACCGTTGGCACCGGCGGCGACTCGCACACCCGCTTCCCGATCGGCATCAGCTTCCCGGCAGGCTCGGGCCTGGTGGCGTTCGCCGCCGCCACCGGCGTGATGCCGCTGGACATGCCGGAATCCGTGCTGGTGCGCTTCAAGGGCAAGATGCAGCCCGGCGTCACCCTGCGTGACCTGGTCAACGCCATTCCGCTGTACGCCATCAAGTCGGGTCTGCTGACCGTGGCCAAGCAAGGCAAGAAGAACATCTTCTCGGGCCGCGTGCTGGAAATCGAAGGCCTGCCCGACCTGAAGGTCGAGCAAGCGTTCGAGCTGTCCGACGCTTCCGCCGAGCGTTCGGCCGCCGGTTGCTCGGTGCGCCTGAACAAGGAACCGATCATCGAGTACATCAACAGCAACATCACGCTGCTGAAGTGGATGATCGCCGAAGGCTACCAAGACCCGCGCAGCCTGTCGCGCCGTATCCAGGCCATGGAAGCCTGGCTGGCCGATCCCAAGCTGCTCGAGCCGGATGCGGACGCCGAGTACGCCGCCGTGATCGAGATCGACCTGGCCGACGTGCATGAGCCCATCGTGGCCTGCCCGAACGACCCGGACGACGTCAAGACCCTGTCGGAAGTGGCTGGCGCCAAGATCGACGAAGTCTTCATCGGTTCGTGCATGACCAACATCGGCCACTTCCGCGCAGCCTCCAAGCTGCTCGAAGGCAAGCGCGACATCCCCGTCAAGCTGTGGGTTGCCCCGCCGACCAAGATGGACGCCAAGCAACTGACCGAAGAAGGCCACTACGGCGTGTTCGGCACGGCCGGCGCCCGCACCGAAATGCCGGGTTGCTCGCTGTGCATGGGTAACCAGGCACAAGTGCGCGAAGGCGCCACGGTGATGTCGACCAGCACCCGTAACTTCCCGAACCGTCTGGGCAAGAACACCAACGTGTACCTGGGTTCGGCCGAGCTGGCGGCAATCTGCTCGCGCCTTGGCCGCATCCCGACCAAGGAAGAGTACATGTCGGACATGGGCGTGCTGGCCACCAACGGCGACCAGATCTACAAGTACCTGAACTTCGACAAGATCGAAGACTTCAAGGGCGTGGCGGATACGGTGACGGTGTAAGCGGTATTGGTTTTCCAGCCGTACGTTTGAAAGGCCCCTTACGGGGCCTTTCTTTTGGTTGGTCGCTGTGTTTTTAGCGGCGTTGGTTTTTGGGTCCAAAAACCAACACCACCCACAAAAAACCAAATAGCACTAAACCTCACCTAGTTCTCCCACTTCACATCATGGCCCGCCTGAATCTCGAATTCCCCGAAGATCAATTCTGCTACTCCACCCACCTGACGGTGCGCGTGACCGATATCAACGCCGCCAACCACCTCGGCAACGACTCGATGATCTCGATGATTTCCGAGGCGCGGGCGCGCTTTTTGTTCGACCTGCGCACGGCAGACGAGCCGGATGCGCAGACCGACCAGGTGGGCATCATCGTGACCGACCTGGCCACCACCTACCGCAATGAGGCCCATGCCCGCGACCAACTGCTGTTCGAGGTGGGGGTGATGGACTTCAATCGCTATGGCGGCGATATCACCTTCCGCATCACGCGCCCGGCAGACCAGGCGCTGGTGGCCATGGCCAAGTCCGGTTTTGTCTTTTTCAGCTACGAGCGCAAGCAGGTCGTGCCGATGCCGGAGGCGTTCGCGCGCAAGTTCCCCAAGGTCAACTGGGTGGACCGCGGGGTGGCCAAGGCAGGCTAAGTCAGGCCAGGGCTCAGAAGCTACAGTCCGTAGTAAGGCCGGTTCGACTGGATGCGCGTGCTTTCGGCGGGCGGGAAACGCGCCTCGGCCAGCAGCTTTTGCAAGGTGGCCTTGCCTTGCGCCAGCGCGCCGATGTAGTACGCGCTGACCGTGAGTTCGTCGAGCGCGCGCCAGGCATAGACCGACGCGTCGACAAACAGGGTATCGGCCGGGCAGGGCATGGCCGCGGCCTGCTGGGCGTAGAGATGCGCCTGCGCGAACTCGCCGCGCAGCCGGTGGTAGCGGGCCAGTTCGCACAGCGGTTCGGCACGCGCGGGGCGCGCCTGGTAGGCGGCGAGGTAGGCATCGCGTACGGCAGCGGGGGCGTAGGCCGGGTTTGCCGCATGCGCGGCGTCGGCGGCAAGGCGCTCTGTCAGCACGGCGATCTGGAACAGCGCGAACCAGCGCTCCTCCTCCCAGCCGCCCATGGCCACGCGCACCTGGTATTGCTGCAGGCTGGCTTCCAGCTTGCCGGCGTCGCGGTAGCTCTGCGCCAGGTAGAAGCAGTAGCGCGCGTTGGCCGGATCGTTGCGCAGGGCGCGCTCCAGCACTTCGATGTCGCGCAGGTAGGTCTGCGGATCCCGGGCGCGGGCGCCATCGCGCGAGACCTCGATGGCAGGGCCGGGCAGGTGCTGCCAGGCGTGCGCCGGGTCCTGCGTCAGGTATTCGTGCAGCACGCCTTCCCAGCGCCAGGGCTGGCCCGCCTTGACCAGGGCGTTGCGCTGGTATTGCCAGCCGCCCAGCTCGCACTGGAAGCGGTAGCCGTCGTCGGCCAGCCGGGGCCAGCGGAATCCTTCGGGCATGCGCAGGGTTTCATCGGCATCGATGAACAGTACGTAGTCTTCGGCGCCGGCCGCGCCCTCCATGCCGGCGCGCGCCAGCGCCAGGGCCTCGTTGCGGTTGTGCGCGAAATCGATCCAGGGCCGCTCATGGAGCGCGCCGGGCAGGTCCCCCATGATCTTGCGCACCAGCGCCTGGGTGCCGTCGGTGGACCCGGTGTCGACGATCGCCCAGCGGTCGATCCATGGCTTGACGGACGCGAGGCAGCGGGCGATCACCGGGGCCTCGTTCTTCACGATCATGTTCAGGCAGATGCGCGTCAATTCAGGTTTCCTGTGATCCTGGGGGGCGGGGC
>NZ_JBXASU010000020.1:0-100711 GCF_058809705.1 Cupriavidus sp. MPR-AND1C
CCTCCGACCGCCCGCCCGCCGCACGCTGCTGACACCCGAGGTGCGTCCAGCGCACGCTCGCCCCCGGTTCGTCGTACCCCGCGCCGTCATTCGCGCACCCCACGAACACTGAGGCTGTCATGCATTTCGTCCGCATTCTTGCAGCAGCTTGCCTGGTGCTCGGCTCGACCGCGTCGTCGGCCCAGTCCAGCGCGCCAGCCGCCGATCCACTCGATCCGCGCGCATCCGTGCAGCCGCCGCCGGCATCGAACGTGCTGGCAGGCTACGTACCGCTCCAGGCGCAAGCCATCGCCCCGTGGCGCGAGTCCAACGCGCAGGTCACGCCGATGGCGGGCAAGGACGCGACGCTCGCCAATGCGCCAATGCAGATGCGCGCCATTGAATTCATCGCCGACAACCCTGGCGACTGGGCCTTCCACTGCCACAAGTCCCACCACACCATGAACGCGATGGGCCACCAGTTGCCGACCATGATCGGCGTCAAGCAAAAGGACCTGGCCAAGCGGATGAACGCGCTGGTGCCGGAGTACATGGCGATGGGCGAGGCAGGCATGGCGGACATCGGCGGCATGGAGATGCCGTTGCCGGACAACACCTTGCCGATGATGACAGGACAGGGGCCATTCGGGCCGATCGAGATGGGCGGCATGTTCACGGTGCTCAAGGTGCGCGCCGGCCTTGGCCGCAATGATTACCGCGACCCCGGCTGGTATCGCCATCCCAAAGGCACGGTTGCCTTCGAATACACCGGCACGCCGGGCGCCAGCCAATGACCACACCAGCCAGAAAAAGGAAAGACAACATGCGAAACAGGAAATCCCGCGCCGCTACCGCCTGGATGGCGGTGGCCAGTGCCGTTGCGCTCGCCCTCCCGTGCGCCGGCGCCTTCGCCGCCGGCAACCACGGCGGCCATCATGCCAGCGAGGCCACCAGCGCCGCCAGCGCTATTGGCGAGCCTGGCGACGCGGCCAGCGTGAGCCGCACCATCCAGGTGAACATGACCGACAACATGCGCTTCAGCCCGGCCGATATCCAGGTCAAGGCAGGCGAGACCGTGCGCTTCGTGGTGCGCAACGCTGGCAAGCTCCGGCATGAGATGGTGCTCGGCACCGAGGCCGACCTGAAGGCGCACTACGCCGAGATGCTGAAGATGCCCGAGATGGAACACACCGACCCGAACGCCGTCACGCTCGAAGCCAGCCAGCACGGCGAAATGGTGTGGCGCTTTACGCGCAGTGGCCGAGTGGACTTTGCCTGCCTGCAGCCCGGCCACTATGACGCCGGCATGCGCGGCAACGTCAGCGTGCGCTAAGCGATTTCGCGGCGCGGCGACGCCGCGCCCTGTATGCAATACCAGCCAACCAGGAAGGAATGCAAATGAACCCCAGCAAGAACCTGCTCGCGCTGCTGCCGCTGCTGGCAGCCTTCGCCACCTTGCAGGCCCAGGCCGCCACCGATGCCGGCAATGCGCTCGCCCCGGCCAGCGCGGCGCAAGCCGAGGCTGTGCCAATGACCGATGGAGAAATCCGCAAGGTAGATGCCGCGGCTGGCAAGCTGACCATCAAGCATGGCCCTATTGCCAACCTGGATATGGGCGCCATGACGATGATCTTCCGCGTGCAAGACCCAGCCCTGCTGGGTCAGGTCAAGGAAGGCGACCAGGTGAGGTTCAGCGTGATCCGGGCCAACGGCGCGCTGACGGTAACCACGCTGGTGGTGCAGCCGCCGGGGAAGTGAGAGGATTTTTATCCGACGTTCATCCAACCCGGAAGAAATCGACCGTCTGCCCCGCGTTGACTGCCCGCTGCAGCCACTCCGGACGCTCGCCGGTACCGTCCCAACTCTGGCCCATGGCGTTGCGGTAAAGCGCCCGGGCGGGCTTCTCCGCCTCGGGGGCTGCCGCCGGCGCAGCAGCCGGGGGCGTAACGGCCAGCGTAGCCCTTGGCACTGCCTGAGCCGGTGCCGGTGGAGCCGGGGGGGCAGCGAAACAGCCCGCTTCGAGTAAATCGTCGAGCGTGAGGCCGTGGCGATCCATCTGCTCACGGACCCACGTCGCCGCGGCTAGTTTGGCTTCATCAGACTCTGACATGACTTTCGTAATTGACCTTGCCGGCGGACGGATGGCCGGCAAAGCGGAGGAAGGGGGGGTATTCCAGCGGGTCAAGCCGCCTGTGAGGCAGGATTTTACAGGGTCTTGCGTCTTTGCTGGCGCGGACATTTCCTAAACGTTAATGCCAGTTGCCGCGCGGCCCCTGGCACTCCCTCAGCTCGCGCCAACGCACCGCAAGGTGCGCACTCCGTCTCTCGGCGCCCGCCCGCATGCCAAAGCAGCGGCGACACTAGGCCAGGCAGGCGGCATTGACGATGCCCGCCGCCAGCGATACCACCCCCATCAGCGCACCCATGCCGCGATTATCCGCGGTGATTTCCTCGCTGACGCCGCGCAGCGCCCGCGCCACCAGCACATAGGCCAGCACCTGCACCACGAACGCGCCGAAGCCCCACAGCACGAACATCGAGAAGGCGGCATTGTGTTGGATGCTGGCCGAGAGCGTCAGCGAAAAACCCAGCACGGCGCCGCCCAGCGACAAGGCCGCCGCCACATTGCCCCGGCGTATCAGTTCGAACTCGCGGTGCGGCGTGATTCGCGTGTATACGAGCAGAAACAGCCCCAGCATGGCGAAGCTGGAGAGAATGTAGATCAGGTAGGCGTAGACCGGCTGTAGGGGCATTGTCATGTGGATTCCTGGTTGGATTGGACCGGATTAGGAGCGAATCTGAAAGCATGGGATGCGGCCTTAGCCGCCGCCGGAGCGCCCAGACCCGCCAAAGCGGCTGGTAAAGCCGCCGCGCGAGGACACGGCAGGCGCCCGGCTGACAGCGGCCGCGCGCATCGACATGCCGCCGCCCGCGCCACGCCCGAGACTGCCGCGGCTCAGCGTGGCCTCCTCGACCATCGTCGCATGCGGCGTGCCCGGCGCCTGGCTCACGCGGGTCAGGTTGCCGTTGCTGTCATAGACGCCCATGGGCCGCGAGTTGCCGCTCGACATGTCGCGCCGGGTCCGCGTGCCGTCCGGGTGGTAGACGGTGCCGGACTCGGTGTAGTACGGCCCGTACCAGCGGGCCATGCTGCCGTGATACCCGCCGTAGTAGCCACCGCCATGGCCACCGCTGCTCGCGCTGGCGCTGCTGCCATCGTTGCCAGCCGTATCCGCCAGGCTGGAGGCGTAGATGTTGTCGACCGGCACGCCTTCGCAATCCTCGGGCGCATTCCAGTCGGCCACGCAATCGGCTTGCGAGGCATAGCTGGCGCGCCGCACGGTCACGGCTTCGTCGTCGCCATCGTCGCGGCATGAGCCGATCGCCGCCACGCCGGCCGCCAGCGCGCAAGCGCCGATCAGCCACAGCGCCGGCGAGCGGGACTTGCGCCGGAGCGCGGGCTGGCCGGACCATGCGGACTGGCTGGAGCCGCTTGCCCGCGGCTGGTAGGGGCTGCCGTACTTTGACGGCTGGCCGCCCTTCTTGCCCTTCTTCTTGGCCATTGCGCTGCGTTTCTCCTTTCTTCGGACTAGCCGTGCTGAAAATAATGCGGGACGAAGAAGCTGGTGTTCTTGGCGATCGGTCCCAGTTCCTCGCGCACGCACAGGCCACTGGGCACGTCGTCGACCAGCCATACGCCGAGCGTGGTGTAGCGATCATCGAAGCGCTGCGCGGGCGAGTAGGCCTGGTAGATAAAGCCTTCCTCACCGTACTCGCCGGGATTCTCGAAACGCCCCTGCGGGGTCACCAGCGCCACGCTCTCGCCTTCGCGCGACAGGAACGGCTTCCTGGCGTAAGAGCGCCCGGCAAAGGTGGCTTCGCGAAACGAGGCCTCCAGCAGATTCGGATGGCCGGGGAACAGGTCCCACAGGATCGGCAGGATGGCCTTGTTCGAGAGCACAGCCTTCCAGGGTGGCTCCACCCATCGCACCGCGCAGCCCGCCAGCTCCGTGCGATAGTCGGAAGTGGCCATCCATTCCCACGGGTAGAGCTTGAAGACCAGCTCCATCGGCTGGTCGTCGCCGTCGTAGAAGCCGCCGCGCCCATCGGAGCCAACCTGCTCCAGGTCGGTGAGCTTGACCGACCACCCGGCCTGCAGCGCCGTGTCCATCAGGTACTCGACATTGCAGACATCCTCCTGGCTGTCGAACATGCAGGCGAAATGCAGGACCCTGGCGTCGCGATAGTGGCGGCGCAGCCATTGCCAGCGCGACACCAGCGCTTCATGCAGGCTATTGAACTGGTCGGCATCCGGGCGCACCGCCGCCTTCCAGAACCATTGCGCCAGGCTCGATTCGATCAGCGAGGTGGGCGTATCGGCGTTGAACTCGTACATCTTCGGCACGCCAAGCGCATCCATGGTCATGTCGAAGCGGCCGAACAGCGTTGGCTCGTCGCGATCCCAGGAGGCACGGATCAGCTCGGCAAAATCCGGGGCAATGGCGAGCCGCGCAAACAGGTCGTGGTCAATCACGTGCTGCACGGCTTCCAGGCAGCGCTGGTTCAGATCGAGCGCTGCGGCATACAGCGCCTCGATCTCCTGCGCCTCGAACTCGTAGGCGACGTCTTCGCGCCAGTAGAAGAACGTGTTGCGATCCACCTGGCGCGGCAGGTTTTGCTCGTCGAGCGAGTGGAAGTGAAAACCGATGCGCTCAAGCTGCTGCGGCCAGTCGGCACGCGGGGTCTGGGCAATGCGTTTCATGGCAGGGCGATCTCCGCGGCGCTCAGCGTTGGCGCTGGCGCGGATGCGGTAATGAGGAATTCGTCGAAGGCCAGCGAGCGACGGCCCGGCCTGGGCGTCCAGTCGGTGAAGCGCGTGACGAGAGGCGCCCACCAGCCGGCTGCGTGCTCCAGCACCACATGGTGATCCATGGCATCGGACTCGGTCACGCCGCGCGCCGGATTGGCCTGCGCCCATCGCATCGCGGCGACGATGCTGGAGGCCACCTGCAGGCTGGTGGCGGAGTTGTGCGGCGCCAGCGCGCGTGCCCGGTGGATGTCGAGCTGCGAGCCGTGCCACACCGCGCCATGGCGCCCGCTCATCAGCAGCACGCCAAGCTCATCCACGCCATCGACGATCTCGTCCTTGAGGATGCGGTGGCTGGCAATGCGGCTGGCGTCGCGCTCGCCCAGCCACTGCATCGATGCCATCGTGGCGCGGGTGGGGCGGTAGGCGTAGTAGGCCGTGGGCCGGTAATGCGGCTCGCCGGGCGTGGCACAGCTGAAATACTCGGCAATCGAGATCGATTCGTTGTGCGTGATCAGGTAAGCATCGAACGGACCGTGCAGCGCGGACCAGGAGCGCACACGGGTGCGGTGCCCGGGCCGGTCCAGCACGATCGCCGCATCGCTGCCATAGCCATGGCGCCGGCCACCGGCAGGCAGCGCGGGCTCGTTGCTGCCCCAGCCCAGTTCGGCGTCCTGCAGGCATTCCGTGATGAAGCCGTCGGCCGACCAGGTATTGGCGAATTCGCCGTGCGCCGGATAGCCCGGAGCGCACTGGCTGTCGTGCTCCGCCACCTGGATCACGCGCACGTCGAGCCGGCGCGCGAGCCTGGCCCAGCCAGCCTGGTCCTGCGGTGGGGTGTCTGGCGCGCCGGCGTGCCGCGCGAGTTTCAGCAAGGCGGCCTTGGCCAGTAGCGAGACCAGCCCGGGATTGGCGCCATGGGCAACCAACGCGGTGGACATCCGCTCGCGGCCGCGGGCAAATGCCAGCATCTCGCTGCGCAGGGCGTAGTTGCTCAGATGGGATGAAGGTGCGCCGTCCTCGTAATCCCATGGCTCGATACCGCTATCCAGGTAGAGCGCATGGTGTGCCTGCGCCAGCGCGATCAGGTCGCGGCTGCACACGGCGGGCGCCAGGTTGAGCAGGCAGGTTTGCGCCCCCAGCAACGGACTCAGCACCCGCGCAAAGTTATCCGGCGCCACCGTGGCATGCAGCGGCGTGGCACGGTATTGCCGGGCCAGCGCCAGGCGGTGGGCGTCCATGGCCCGGTCGACAACCGTAACCGCCGCTTCCGGGTGAGCCTGCGCCAGCAAGGGCAGGATGGCCTGGCCGATGCAGCCAAAACCGACAATGACGATATGCTCGATGCGCTTGCTAGACATGATGACAACGTGCCGGGCCAACACGCGGGCCGGACCGGCAAAAATCAAGGAAAAATGACGACGGAGGCGATGGACCCGCTCAGGGCACCCACCAGTACCGCGTGATGTGAAAGAAGATCGGCGCGGCGAACACCACCGAATCCAGCCGGTCCAGCATGCCGCCGTGGCCCTGGATCATCTGGCCCCAATCCTTGATGTTGCGGTCGCGCTTGATCGCCGACATCACCAGCCCGCCCAGGAAGCCCATCAAGGCGATCACCAGCGCGATCAGCCCTGCCTTCCAGGGCGAGCCGTACGGCGTGATCCACCAAAGCGAGGCGCCCAGCGCGGTGGCGCTGCCCACGCCGCCGACAAAGCCTTCCACGGTCTTGGACGGCGACAGCAGCGGCGCGATCTTGGTCTTGCCTAGCAGCTTGCCCCACACGTACTGCAGCACGTCGCTGCCCTGCACCACGATCACCAGGAATGCGATCAGCAGCAGGTTGCGATCCTCGAAGCCCGGAATCGGCAAGGTCAGCAACGCCGGCACATGCGACACGCAGAACACGCAGATCATCACCGCCCACTGCACCCCCGCGCAACGCTCGAGAAAGCGCGTGGTCTGCGCGGACAGCGCAGAAAGTATGGGCAGGATCAGGAAAGCGTAGACCGGGATCAAGATGGAAAACAGCCCATACCAGCCGGTGTACACCAGCACGTATTGCAACGGCAGGAAGACGAAGAAGGCAGCGACGATGGCGCGATGGTCCCCCCGCCGCGTGGTGGTGATGGTGATGAACTCGCGCAAGGCGAAGAACGACAGCAGGTAGAACAACACGATGATGGCGGTGCGCCCCATCGCGAACGCTACCCCCAGCACGCCGATCATCCACCACCATGCCGATACGCGCGCGGCAAGGTTGTCGATGACCGCGTGCGGGCCGCCCCGGGCCACGCGCCAGCGCAGCAGCGCGGTCACCGTGGAAGCCAGCACGAGTACGCCCAGCACGCCGCCAAACAGCAGCCAGGTCTCATGCATCATGGTCAGGTGAGGAAAGGTCATGGGTTCTTAGTCCAGCGCGGGCGCCAGCGTCAGCAGGCCGTCCCGGCAGCGCGCCAGGAAGTCATCCTTGGCTTCTTCCGCGCCCAGGGTCAGCGGCTTGCCGAACGTCACGGTGCACAGCAGCGGCACCGGCACGATCTCGCCCTTGGGCATCACGCGGTTGAGGTTGTCGATCCACACGGGCACGAACTCGATCCCTGTGCAAACCTTCGCCAGGTGGTAGATGCCGCTCTTGAAGGGCAGGAGCCGCTCGTCGGTGGTATTGCGCGTGCCCTCGGGAAACAGGATCAGCGAATCGCCTTTGCGCACCGCCTGCTGCATCAGGGCCACGGGATCGCTGCCCGGCTCGCTGCGGGTGCGATCGATCAGCAGCGCGTTGAATACATCCTTGCCGATAAAGCGGCGCAACGCCGACTTGTTCCAGTAATCCGCGCCGGCCACGGGCCGCGTGAGCGAGCGCAGCTCCGGCGGCAGGCAGCCCCAGATCAGCACGAAGTCGCCATGACTGCTGTGGTTGGCAAAATAGATACGCTGCGCCGCGGCGGGCAGGCAGCCGTTCCAGCGCGCCTGCATGCCGGTCAGCAAGCGTGCGAACAGGATGATGGCGCGCGCCACCAGTCTGGAAATCCACATCATGTGTTATCTCAGCAGCAGTAGCAGCAAGGCCACCAGCAATTGCAGGGCGGCGAGTCCCGCGGCCCAGTGGAGAAAGCGCAAAGCGCCGCGAACGCGCTGCACCAGGGAACGCCCGCCGGCCTCGGGACCCGCCCATCCGACCAGCATCAGCGCCTGGTCCAGCGAGGCCAGGGTCGAGACTGGATCGGCGATACGCAAGGCCTCGGCAAGCGCCGCAAACAAGCAGCGGTCGATCGTCACGCGGATCAGCAGCCACAGCTGGACCGCGCCGAGCAGCGCCGCCACGATGCCAAGCACCAGATAGACCTGCCCCGCCGGCGACAAGGTACCGGCCAGCAGCAGGTTGATGAGTGCCAGCACCAACCCGGCCCAGAGCACGCGGCACGCGCCATCGAGGCCACCCACCGCGGCCTGCGCCATCCAGTGCCCGGCAGCGGCATCCAGGCGATGGTCGTCATGCATCGGAACGGACATGGCCTGCTCCCCCGGAAGACTGTGTGGCCGCCTGCCGGCGGCGGATGAATTGCGACAGCGCCGCCACGCTATCCGGGCCCAGCACCACGGCCGGACGCCCCTTGCGCAGCAGGGCCAGCGCCTGCCCGGCATCGCGCGCGCCGGCGTGGCCGGCGAGCCAGGCGGCGGCCACCAGCGCGCTGCGCGAATAACCAAGCGCACAGCATACAAGCACCTTGCGGCCATCGCGATGCCAGGCTTCAAGCACGGCCACCGCTTCGTCCAGCTGCGCTGGCGCGGGCACGGTCAGGTCCAGCACCGGCACGCAGCGGTACCAGGCGGCATCCGCCAGCCGCGGCAGCTCGGCGGTCAGGTCGAGCACGGCATCGGCCCCGAGGCGGCGCAGTTCGGCACCGCCGGGAAAGCGGCCGACCCAGAGGCCGGGCACGATCTGGCTGGCGCCGGGCTGGCGGCGCGTCCACCAGCGTGAGTTGGCCAGCGCGCCCAGCAGGTAGGGCGCCAGCACCCAGCGCGCGGCCATCGGCATGGTGCCGTCATGGCGCTTCTGGAACATGGCCGGAACGCCCTGCCGGTAGATCGCCGAGACGCAAGCCAGCGACAGGGCCAGCCAGCCCAGCAGCAAGGTGGCCAGGGCCGAGGCCGGCAACAATGCCAGCGCTACCGCCCCGGCGGCCAGTGCGCCCATGGCGTAGCGCCCGGCCAGTTGCCGCGTGCGCATGCGGGTGGCGGGCTCTGCATTGCCCTGCCCCATCCCGAAGGGAAACTGGAAAACGCAGAACCAGCCCACCAGCCAGCCGGTGGGCACGTCGATGACATGGTGCTGGTAAGTGGTCAGCACCGACACGCCGATCAGCGCGAACCAGCCGTGCAGCAGCCAGCGCCAGGCGCCGCGCGCATGCATGGCATAGGCCACCCACAGGATCACCAGCAGGCTGATGTGCAATGACGGCGCCTGGTTGAACGGCTTGTCGAAGCCGCCCAGCAGCGTGAAGAGGTGGCCGGGCACGCCGTCGGCCAGCGGGCGATCGAAGGCGAAACGCAGTGGAAAGGCAATGAAGCAGGCAACCGAGATCAGTTGCGCAGCCAGCAAGCGCTTGGCATGGACGAGCAGATCGGCGCGCGTGCGCCAAAGGAAAAAGGACAGGCCGTAGAGCAGGTCGATCGACCAGTACGGCACGATGCTCCAGGGCACAAAGGGAATGTGCCGCTCCCACTCAAAGTAGAAGAACGGGACCTCGGCACGCTGGCTCGCCAGCCAGTTGGCCAGCCCATAGGACGAGAAAAACAAGGCGCCCATGCCGGCAAGCAGGACCAGGGCAAGGCCCCAGGGGCGAGCCTCGGCAGCGCCCGGCTCCCCTGCGGCCATGTCCGCGGCCTCGTCTTCGGCCCCGTCTTCGGCCCCGTCTCCGGCCGGCTGGCGCAGCATCACGCGACCCTGCGCGCCAGGCTGACCGTGAAGATGCCCCACGGGTCGATGCGCTGCGCGATCTTCTCGAAGCCGGCTTGCCGGACCAGTTCATCCATCTCCGCTTGCGAGCGGCGCCGCATCACCCAGGCCGAGCCTGCGCGATGACTGGTGAGCGCGCGCGCGATGAACTCGAGCTGCGGGTGCCAGGGCTGCCCGGTATAGACCAGGTAGCCGCCCGGCGTCACCGCCCGCGACAGGCCGCCAAGCGAACGAGACACCATGCCGTTGTCGCCGAACAGCTCATACAGGCCCGAGACGATGGCCAGCGTGGGGGCCGGATCGAGCGCAGCGAGATCGTCGCCATCGAAGGCGTCGCCCTTCTCGAAGCGGGCAATGTCGGACAGGCCCTTGCTGCGGATCAGCGCGCGGCCCTGTTGCACGTTGATATCGCTGTAGTCGCGCAGCAGGATACTCTGCACCTGTTGCGCGGCCGCTCCGTTGATGCCCTTGGCTGCCAGCGCCTCCAGCACGTAGCGGCCATGGCCCGCGGCGATATCGACGATGCGCACCGGCACGCCGGCGGCGCGCAGGCTGCCGATGGCAACGCCAAGCAGCTCCTCGATGTTCACCTTGCGCTGGCGGATGCCCCGCCAGCCGATCGCGTCCAGGTAGTTGCGGTCGACCATCGGGCCGACGCCAAACCGCCCCTGCGCCTTGTTGCAGTAGACGTAGTCGAGCGTGGAGCCAGAATCGAAACCGGTCTTGTGCCCGAGCCGCACCCCGTCGGACAGCAGGCCGCCGAACTTCAGGCCGGCGCGCGTGAGTCCCCAGTAAATGCCTGCCGGGCTGGCCGGGGACAGCGGCTGCGCCAGCCGGTCGGACTCATCCTTGAAGGCGCCGCCGCGATCGGCGTTCAGCAAGGAGACCGGCACCGATGGCGTGTCGAACTCGCGCGCGATAAAGCGCCGCGCCGCCGCCACGGCCTGCGCGCGGTCGCGCTCGCCCAAGGTATCGTGGTAGAAGCCGTCCAGCACGATGCGCTCCTTGACGCTGGAGCCCAGCCGCTCATAGAACGCATCCTGCGGGCCGCGATGCACCACCCAGTCCGCGCCGGAGATCAGCAACTGCGTGGGCACGGTGATGGCGGCCGCATCGGCCACGATGCGGTCAGCCGTCTCGTAGAGATCCAGCAGGATATTGACGGCAATCGGGCGCGTGATCAGCGGATCCTGCTGGTAACTGGCGATACGCTCGGGATCGTGCGTGAGGAACCTGGCCTTGACGTAGCTGTTGACGAAGAACTTGCCCCGCAGCTTGTGCATGAGCTTGAGGCCCGGCCGCGCCAGCGGCACATAGAGCTTGACCTTGAACGCCGGCGAAGCCAGCACAAGGGCGCGGATCCGCGGCGCGTAGTCGTGCACCCACGTTGACGCCAGGACAGCACCAACGCTCTGCGCGACCACGGCAATGCGCTCTACCGGGATGCCGTGCTCGGTGGCGATGTGGTCGATGAACGTCTGGATATCGCGCACCGACGTGGCCAGGCTGGGGCTATAGCCGCGCTCGCCCGGCGAACGGCCATGGCCGCGCGCGTCCCAGGCGAAGAAGGCGTGGCCGGGCAAGCCCAGTTCGTCCACCAGGTGGGCGATGCGGCCCGAATGCTCGTGCCCGCGGTGAAACAGCACAACGGCGCCCTGCGGCGCCTGGCCTGTGGCGATAGAACAGCCGCTGGCCATCGTGGGTTTCGAATTGTGACTCAACAGCGGTACGGCCGGCTTGACTATCCACGTAGCATCACTCCACGGGTTGGGAAGACGATTTGGTGTGCGGGGCTGCCTGGGCACGGGCCTGGCGTGCCTGCTCGCCCTCGGCCACGCCGCGGCGCACCCGGTTGGCGATGGTCAGCAACGACAGCAGCGACAACATCACCCACAGCCAGTGAGCGGCATGCGCCAGGCTCAGCCCGAGGCCGGCCCATAAGCCCAGCGCGCCCAGCACCAGGGCCCGGTCGCTCTTGCCCAGGGGGCCGTCGTAGCGGCGGCTGGCACCGGCCAGCGGCCCGATCAGGCCAGCGCACTCGACGATGACGGCCAGCAGCGCAAACACCATGATCTCGCCGGCACCAAACGGCGCAACAAGGGCGAACGGCAGGATCAGCGCAATATCGGAGACGATGTCCCCAAGTTCGTTGAGATACGCGCCCAGCACGCTTTGCTGCCCGTGCTCGCGGGCCAGCATGCCGTCGATGGCGTTGAGCGCCATGCGCGCGAACAGCCAGAGCGGCATCAGCAGGAAGACGCCCGGCAGCCAGGCCAGCGCGGCCACCAGCGCCCCCACCACCAGTGACCCGCCAGCCGCCGCCAGCGTGACCTGGTTAGCGGTGACGCCGCGCGCAGCGAGGCGCTTCACCAATGGCCGCAGAAGGGCCTGGAACTTCGGTTTGATCTGGTACAGCGTCATGTTTCACGACCTTTTCAGGCCTTATGTCATTTTCGGTCGTCATTTTCGGCCATGGCATCCGCGCCCGCGGCCACCGGCCATGCCGGACCCGTTGTCCAGCCTCCCCGCAGCCGCCTTTGACGGCTGGATAGTGTGCTGCACGCCCGACAATCGGGCAAGCATAGCTTGATTGCGCGTTTTCGCCAATCATTAAGAATTTATGAGATTTTTGGCACATTTTCGACACAGTTTGGGCGTGCCTGGCCGAATTGCCCGCCAGGATTGGCGGGTAACGCCAGTTGGCAAAAGTTGGGGTGCTGCGGGAGGAAATTGCGCGAACTTCGAAGGCGTTGGAACTTGTGGAAATCACGCGGCAGCGGACCAGGAATGCCGCCGAGGCAACGTCCGCTGCATGACAGCATTGTCATGTGCCGGTCATGTTGTCGTGGGTGCCTGTTTCTTAGACTGCCAGCACGGTCGATCGAAAGAGATCGCCCGCCCCTCGAATCCTCGGAGAAAAGCAATGCGTACACTCAAGCAAGCCCTGCTCGCCACTGCGCTGGCCGCCACCCTTGGCGGTGTCGCCAGCCTCGCCAGCGCCGCCCCGCGCGGCGTGGACCCGTATCTCGATGGCGCGGCCACCAGCCAGGCGCGGGACATCTACACCCAGGGCGCCAACAAGCTCGGCCCGCGCGACCCGTTCACCGACGGCGCACGCAGCGGCACGCGGGACCCGTTCACCGACGGCGCGCGCAACGGCACCCGCGACTCGTTCAGCGACGGCGCATAAGCATCGGCGCCGAGCCGCGCCGATCAGCGTATCTCGCTGTAGATTTGCCTGGCTTCGTTGGCCGAAGCTAGCGGGCGCCCAAGCGTGCGCGCGCCTTCGGCCGCCTGCCCGACAAGTGCCGCGTTGCCTGGTGCGGTGCTGCCGTCGCGCAGCTTCAGGTTGTTCTCGAAGCCCACCCGCACGTGCCCGCCAAACGCGGCGGCCGTGGTCACGCAGGCATTCTCCTCGCGCCCGAAGGCGCAGATTGACCACGGCAGCGCCCCGTCATAGACCTGCAGGAACGGCAGCAGGTCGCGCGGCGACGATACCTGCCCCGCCGAATACCGGCCCAGCACAAACAGCACCGACCACGCGCCCGGCGGCACCAGCCCGCGCGCGCGCAGCGCCTGCCAGCGCGCCACGTCGGCCGCGTCATACAGGATGATCTGCGTCATCACCCGCTCGCGCGCCAGCCAGGCCAGGAAATCGGCCAGCTCGGCTTCGGCAATGTCCGGCACGGCGATCTCGCGCAGCCCGATGGAAACCGCCTCGGGCCGCAGCTCGCGCACCATGGCGATCTGCTCGGCCGCGCGGTAGATGCCGGCAGCTTCGCTGGTCACCTGGACCAGCAAGGCGTCGCCCACTTCCTTCTTCACCACGGCGAGCGCTTCGCGATAAATCTGCGGATCCAGCGAATGGCGGCCGTCGGGCTGGCGCACGTGCATGTGCATCATGGCCGCGCCGGCTTCCAGGCAAGCCCGCGCGTCGGCCGCCAGTGCCGCCGCGGTCAGCGGCACGGCCTGGTGGTCCTTGGCGGTCTTGTAGGCGCCGTTGGGCGCGACGGTAATGATCAGCGGCGAATCCGCCAGCAAGGTGTGTTCACTCATAGTGCGCTCTGCTCGACCTAATGGACCTAATGGATCTATTCGATCTATTCGATTTAATGAATCTTGAGAATCTGGTGAGGTTCAGGGTTCGATCTTGGGCAGTTCCGGCGCGATCAGGTCCAGCCCCGCGCGCAGCAGCCGATCATAGCGCTCGCGTTCCACGGCGATGGTCTGCGGCGTCCACCGATAGAAGCCTTCGCCGCTCTTCATGCCGTGGCGGCCGTCCGACGCGCGCTCGGTCAGGCACCGGGCCGGCTCCGCCGCGTTGTTGAACGTGGGGTACATGGTAGCCCCGGCCGCCGCGTGCACGTCGATGCCAGCGTGGTCGCGCTGCATGACCGGCCCGGCGGCCAGGAAACGAAAGCCGAAGCCAAAGCGCACCGCCGCATCCACGTCCTCTGGCGAGGCGATGCCGCGGTCGATCAGGTCGAAGGCTTCGCGCGACAGTGCGTGCTGCAGGCGGTTGGCAAGGAAACCCGGCAGGTCCTTCTTCACCTTGACCGGCACCATGCCGCAACGGCGCATGAAAGCGATCAAGGCGTCGGCGCCGGCCTCGGCGCTGCCCTCGCCCAGCACCACCTCCACCAGCGGCACCAGGTGCGCGGGCATGAAGAAATGCAGGCCGAGCATGCGCTCGCGGGTGGACAGGCCCGCACCGATGGCGCTGATCGGGAAACTCGAGCTATTGCTGGCAAGGATGGCATCCGGGCGCGCACGCTGGGCCAGGTCGGCGAACAGCGCGCGCTTGATGTCGAGCCGCTCGGGGATGCACTCGATCACCAGGTCGACCGTGCTCCAGTCCACCGCGTCGAGCCCGGCGGCTACCGTCAAACCCGCCAGGCCAACCTCGGCCGCCGGGCCGATCGCGGCGAGATTGGCGGCGACCCGTGCGGCGACCGCCTCCGCGCGCTGCGTATCCGGCTCCACCACGGTGGTGCGGCAGTGCGCGCGGGTAAGCACCACGGCCACGTCGGCGCCCATGGTGCCGCCACCTACCACCACGGCGTGCGCGGTGCCGGGAGCGGCTAGCGAAAAGTGGGCGGCGTCGGGCATGGCGTTCCTTTGAACTGTCTGGTGCTGTCGTCGGGCGGCTGAACCCATGTTGGCCAGGAAAATATGGCGCAAACATCGCCTGCGCCGCGTCATGGCCCGGGTTCAGCGGGATTGGGCATGAGTGTAGACAAGCCGCTTTGATTGATGAATCAGATTTTCTGGATAAAATGATCGATAATCAAGATCAATCCGCCATCCATGCCGTGAAAATCAACCTGTCGATGCGCGATGTCGAGACCACCCTGGTGCTCGGCCGCACCCTGAACTTCCGTCAGGCAGCGGGGCAGTTGCACCTGTCTCAATCGGCGCTGTCCACCCAGATCCTGCGCATCGAGGAATCCCTCGGCGTGCGGCTGTTCGATCGCACCACCCGCACCGTGCGGCTGACCGCGGCAGGCGAAGTCTTCATGCAGCAGGCCGCGATCCTGCAGGCGGCCTTCCGGGACGCCATCGACGCAGTGAGCGGCATTGCCAGCGCCGAGCGCGGCCATGTTGCGGTGGCCGCCCTGCCATCGCTGGCCGCACGCCTGCTGCCGCGCGTGCTGATGGCCTACCGGCGGGAGCATCCCAAGGTTACGCTCAAGGTCTGCGACACGCTTTCCGGCCCGGCCTTCGACCTGGTGCGCGCGGGCGAGGTGGATTTCGCGCTGACCGCGGCCGACCCGCAGCAGGCGGACCTGCACTACGACCCCATGATGTCCGACCGCTTCGTGCTGCTGATTCCCAGCGAGCACCCGCTGGCCCACGGCAAGGGGCCGGTGCGCTGGGCCGATACGGTGGACGCCGGCCATGTTTCCATGACGCACCCCAGCAGCGTGCGCCAGTACGCCGAATGGGCCTTCCTGCAGAACCGTATCCGCTTCCAGCCGGTGTTCGAGGCCGAGCACCTGGCCACCATCGCGGCCATGGTCGAATGCGGCTTCGGCGTGGCGGCGCTGCCTGAGATTGCAGCCGGCACGGTGCGCCAGGCCGGTATTGTCGAGCGCTTGCTCACCGCGCCGGTGACGGAGCGCTCGATCGGACTGGTGACGGCACGCAACCGCAGCCTGTCGCCCGCGGCGGTGGCGCTGGTCGGCGTGCTGCGCGCCCACCTGGCCCAAGCCGGCGGCGGCGTGGCCGATCCGGCCTGAGCGGGCGGCCATCGGCATCGCTATCGGCGCGCGAATGAGGGCCGCCATGCATCGCGCAAGTTATCGCGCCAGGCGGCAGCGCCCGCGCGATCAGGGCGAATCCGCCTGGACGGCCGGTTCCGGCTGGTACCGGACCGTGTTGTTGCGTCCATTGCGCTTGGCCTGATAGAGCGCGATATCCGACTTTTTCAGCACCTCGCCAACCTCCTCCGCCGACGAAGGAAAATGCGCGACGCCAAGCGAAACCGTCACGACCCCACCAGTGGGGTTGGGCGTCTTTTCCACGGCCTCGCGCAAGCGCTCCGCGATCAGGAACGCGTTGTCCGCGGTCGTGCCGGGCAGCAAGATGACGAACTCCTCCCCGCCGTTGCGGCAGGTCATGTCGCCGCCCCGGGAGCCGGCCCGCATCAGGCTAGCGATGTGCGTCAGCACCTCGTCACCGACATCGTGCCCGTAGCGGTCATTGATCGACTTGAAGTGGTCCACGTCGAGCGTGATGACGGCAAAGGACTGCCCGCCAAGCTCGTACAGGCTGAGCGCATTGTCCAGCCCGCGGCGATTGCGCAGCCCCGTCAGTGCGTCGGTGATGGATTCATGGTTGAGCCGGTCCAGCTTGCTGCTGGTCAGGCTCATGCCCCGCAGCAGCGCTTTTTTGAGACGATCGGCTTCGACATACCTGGCCTGGATCCGCTCGATCCGCGCCATCCCGTCGGGCGTGGTCCCCATCCGGGCATCATCGGCCAACTGCCCCAACGGCCGCGAGATCCAGCGGGAAAACCACAAGATAAAGACCAGCGACAGGAGCAGGATGGGAATGCTGTTGCCGAATGTCACCAGCACCAGGTCATTCAGATCGGCTAGCGTGGCTTGCGTGGATCTTTGCGCCACGATGCCCCACCCGGTGGACGCGACCGGCGCATAGCCTGCAAGCATCTCGACACCGTACTGGTTCAGTATCTGCTGCGCGCCCGCTGCGCCGCTGGTTACCGCCAGCACGACCGAATTCTTGAAGATCGACTTGCCAACATGGGTGTCGTCCGGGTGAAAAATCACGGTGCCTTTGCGGTCCACCACATAGACATAAGAGCTATCCCGATAATAATGGTTATCGAGAATTTCATGCAGCAGGTTCTTGGCATTCAGGTAAATCGTGCCCCCAACATAACCAAGCAGCCGCCCCTCCGCATTAATAATGGGATGGGAAATAAAGATAATCAGCCGCCCGCTGGCGCTTGTAAAGGGCTCGCTGATCGCCGGGGTGCGGGTGGTCAGGAGCGTGTGCCCCCAATCGGTCTTCACGCTCTGTCCGCTCCGGCGCAAGGCCGCTGGCGACACGGATAGCACCATGCCGTCCTGGCGGACGATGGCCACCGAATTCAGGCTCCTGGTCTGCAAGCGCAAGCGCTCGGCCTCCTCGTCCACACGGGCCGGATTATCCATGGCCGCAGCTAGCAAACCGGCACTGTACGCCAACTGCTGCATGGTGCTTTCAAGATGGGCTCCCGTGGACTGCGCCAGCTTGGCCGCATAGACACGGTTGGCTTCCAGCGTATTGCGGATCAGCAGGTCACGCTGCACGCGGTAACTGGAGTAGAGCGCATTGGCCATGGTCAGCAGGACCGATCCCAGGGCCAGGAGCAGGATCAGACCACCTAACCCTATTTTGGGCGAGCGCTCCGGAAGCGGCTTACACGGTTGCGCTGACATCTCTTTTGCAGGCCGACAATCGTCTGAACTTCAGAAGGGGCCGATTTTAGCACGGTCCGCTGGCTAATATTCCTGCCACAACACGCAAATGTCAGCCCGCACGGTTAAAGATTGAGAAAGGGATTTCAAGTTTCCCCTCGACTGGCGTATTGATTTCCTCCGATATTTCCATTAACCGTATCCGAGAGACAAATAATGGAATGTACTAGGCAGGCCCTCCGGCACGCTCCCGTTCCGCCGCGAGGTAAGCATCGCGCGAGGGCAGCAGATGGCTACGGCATAGCGCGACAAGATCCTCGCGCCGGCCCTCGCGCAAGGCCTCGATCATGGCCCAGTGTTCCTGCCTGGCACGCTCGCGATAGCCCGCCGCAGCCAGCGACCCAAAGCGGATCGGATGCGCTCGGCGCGCGTATTCCTCGATGGCCTGCCGCAGCACCGCATTGTCGACCAGGGCGAACAACTCCCGGTGAAAGCGCTGGTTGATGCGGAACACCGCACGCGCATCGCCTGCGGCCACCGCAACGTCATGCTCCTGCTGCACGGCCACCAGCGCCTGCAACCGCGCCGCAGGCACCGGCAACGCGATCAGGCTGGCGGCATGCGTTTCCAGCACTTCGCGCAGCGCGTACAGTTCCATGACTTCGCGTGCAGGAAAGGCGCGCACCACCGCGCCAACGTTGCGCTTGCGCTCGACCACGCCCATGCCTTCGAGCGTGACGAGCAGCTGGCGCACCACATGGCGCTTCAGGTTGAAGCGCGCCATCAGGTCGTCTTCGACCAGCCGCTCGCGCGGACTCAGCAAGCCAAAGACGATGTCTTCCTCAAGGATCGCGGCGGCTGCCAGCATGGCTTGGGCGCTGCCGGCAGTATCGTCCTGAATGCTACGCGCCGCTTGCGCGCGCGTGCCTGCACGGGTGGGCCGATCCATGACTGGGCGCTCAGGACTTGCGCGGCACGGTTTCGCTGGTCCGCGCGGCACGCAGGAAATCGAAGTCCACGCCCTGGTCGGCCTGCGTTACCGTGGCCAGGAACAACTTGCGATAGCCGCGCTCGGCGGCAGGCCGCACCACTTTGTGCTCGGCCGCGCGGCGGGCCAGTTCCGCGTCGTCGATCAGCAGGGAAATTTCGCGCCGCGCCACCGACAGGCGGATGCGGTCGCCGTTGCGAACGTGCGCCAGCGGGCCGCCGATGGCGGCTTCCGGTGTCACATGCAGCACGATGGTGCCGGCCGCGGTCCCGCTCATCCGGCCGTCCGAGATGCGCACCATGTCCTTCACGCCAGCGCGCGCCAGCTTCCTGGGAATCGGCATGTAGCCGGCCTCGGGCATGCCGGGCGCGCCGGTCGGCCCGATGCGCTTGAGCACCAGGATATCGTCGGCTTTCACGTCCAGCGCGTCGTCGTCGATGCGCAGCGCCATGTCCTCGGCATCTTCGAACACCACGGCGCGTCCTTCATGCTCCATCAGCACAGGATCGGCGGCGGATTGCTTGATAATGGCGCCGCCCGGAGCCAGGTTGCCGCGCAGCACGGCCAGGCCGCCCACCGGATAGATCGGCGCATCGAACGGGCGAATCACCTCCTGCGCGAACGGCGCGGGCGCGGCGTCGAGCTCCTCGCCCAGCGTGCGGCCTGAGACCGTCAGCGTGTCCAGGTGCAGCAGCGGGCGCAGCTCGCGCAGCAGCGCGGGCATGCCGCCAGCCGCGTGGAAGTCTTCCATGTAATGCTGGCCGGAGGGCTTCAGGTCCACCAGCACGGGGGTCTCGCGGCTCATGCGGTCCAGCCCGGCCAGGTCGATGCCGATGCCCAGGCGCCCGGCGATGGCGGTCAGGTGCACGATGCCGTTGGTGGAGCCGCCGATGGCCAGCAGCACGCGGATGGCGTTCTCGATCGCGCGGCCGGTGAGGATGCGCTCCGGCGTCAGGCCGGAGCGGGCCATGGCCACGGCAGTGGTGCCGGTGCGCTCGGCCACCCGCACGCGGTCGGCGGTGACCGCCGGCGCCGATGCACCGCCGGCCACCATCATGCCGAGCGCTTCGGTCAGGCAGGCCATGGTGCTGGCCGTGCCCATCACCGAGCAGGTGCCCACGCTGGCAACCAGTTGGTTGTTCACGTCGGCAATCTCGGGCGCATCGATCTCTTCGGCGCGGTAGCGGCCCCAGTAGCGGCGGCAATCGGTGCAGGCGCCCACGCGCTCGCCGCGATGCGAGCCGGTGAGCATGGAGCCGGTGACCAGCTGGATCGCCGGCACGCCGGCCGAGGCCGCGCCCATCAACTGCGCGGGCACGGTCTTGTCGCAGCCTCCGATCAGCACCACGGCGTCCATGGGCTGCGCGCGGATCATTTCCTCGGTGTCCATCGACATGAGGTTGCGCAGGTACATGCTGGTGGGCGCGGAGAAGCTCTCATGCACGGAGATGGTGGGAAAGTCCACCGGCAGGCCGCCCGCCAGCATGACGCCGCGCTTGACGGCTTCCACCAGTTGCGGCGCGTTGCCGTGACAGGGGTTGTAGCTGCTGTTGGTGTTGACGATGCCGATCACCGGACGCGACAACGCGTCGTCGGTATAGCCCGCGCCCTTGATAAAGGCCTTGCGCAGGAACAGCGAGAAGCCTTTGTCGCCATAGTTCGTCAGTCCCTTGCCCAAGCCGTTCTCGGCGTCTTGCGCCGGCTCGAAGGGGTCCTGGCCGGCCTGTGCCGAGGCGGAAGGGTCCTTGGGGGAATCGTGGGAGCCGGCCATGCACATCTCCAATAATATTATTGATAATTTAGGCAAGCATCATAGCTGGCCTTGCCGCGCAGGTGCAATGGAGAATTTAGCCCTGCATCTTTAATTGAAGATTCAGATCAGTCGATAGAAAAATTTTGATTCTTCTATCAAGAGACGCCCCCTACACTCTGCCATGGCGACGAGCCGGGCGTCCCGCGCCGCACAGCCTTGCTGTGCCTTTCCATCCATACCAACCATACCAACCCGGCGCAGGAGATTCCCCTATGACCGGCATTCGACGCCACGCGCGAACGCGCGTTTCCGCGCCCAGGCGCCAACTGATCCGCTGCGCGCTGGCCGGCGCCATGCTGGCAGGCACAGCCGCCTTGCCTGGCCTGGCCGCTGCCGCCGACTATCCCACCAAGCCGATCCGCCTGGTCGTGCCCTACCCCCCGGGCGGCGCCACCGACGTCATCGGCCGCACCCTGGCGCAGCACCTGTCCACCGCGCTGGGCCAGCAGGTGGTGGTCGACAACCGGGCCGGCGCCGCCGGCAATATCGGCGCGGAGCTGGTCGCCAAGTCGCCCGCCGACGGCTATACCCTGCTGATGGGTGCCCTGACCAGCCACGCGATCAACGCGGCGCTGTACAAGAACCGCGTCTCCTACGACATCGAGAAGAGCTTTGCGCCAGTGGCCATCGTGGGTACCGTGCCGCTTGTGTTCGTGGTCAATCCCAGCGTCAAGGCCAACAGCCTGCCGCAATTGATCGCGCTGGCAAAAACCACCCCTGGCGCGATCACCTTTGCTTCCGCCGGCAACGGCTCGCCCCAGCACCTGGCCGGCGAGATGTTCAAGCGCATGGCCGGCGTGGACATGCTGCATGTGCCTTACAAAGGCAGCGGCCCCGCCATGACCGACCTCATCGGCGGGCAGGTGCTCAGCATGGTCGAGACCGTGCCGGCGGCGCAGTCCTACGTAAAAGGCGGCAAGATCCGCGCGCTGGCCGTCACCACCAGCGAGCGCGTGGCGGCACTGCCCGACGTGCCGACGGCGAATGAAGCGGGCCTGAAGGACTTCGAGGTCAACTCCATGTTCGGCATCGTGGCCCCGGCCGGCACCCCGGCGCCGGTGGTGGACCGGCTCAACGCCGAGCTCAAGAAGATCCTGGCCGAGCCCGATGTGAAGGCCTCCCTGCTCAAGCAAGGCGCCATCGCCACCTGGACCACGCCGGCGCAGACCCAGGCCCGCATCCAGTCCGAGCTGGCCAAGTGGACCGCGGTGATCCGGGAAGCGGGCGTCAAGCCAGAGTAAGCGGCGCCGCAGCCCGATCCCGGAAGCAGGTTGCCCGCGCCGCCCCGATGTGACGAAGTGGGCGCCTGCCGTCGTGCGCCTTGACACCCTGACGATTGCGCCTATGATGACTAGCGCAATGCTGCGGCGCAGCAAGTGACGATTGCCACCGGCGAAATCCCTCGGACGCGTTGCCTCGTCATGAACTATCGGAGACGCTCATGGCTACCCTCTCTTACGCTGAACACGTCGAGGCGCCTCTGCCTTACCCTGTCATCGATTTTGGCCTGGCAAACCCCTGGGCGCAGGTGGCGCAGAAGATCGGCGCGCTGAACCTGCAAACGGCAAAGACGCTCATTGCCGAAGGCACCGACTACTTGCGCGAGGCGGCCGCGCAACCGTTCAGCTTCACCACGTTCCGGCCCGAGCTGGCCGACGTGATGGCGCAGCACATTGCCGCCTACACCCACAGCCTGATCGAGATCGTGTTCGGCGCGAACGCTGACTTTTCCGACAACGTCCAACGCCATTTCGCCACGATCGGCGGCCAGGATCCGTTTCAATGGTGCCTGATGGGCCGGGATTTCCTGCCGGAGTACGGCAACGGGCTGCCCGCCATGGGCGCGGCGATGACGGGATGGGTCGCGGCCTACCTGCCAGGCGGCAAGCTGCTGCCGGAAGCAACCGTCGAAACCGCGCCGCGCAAGACTGCGCGGCTGGTGGCACCGGCCGACGTTGTGGAGCCGGTTGTGGAGCCGGTTGTGGAGCCGGTTGTGGAACCGGTTGTGGAGCCGGCCAGGCCGGCCGAATAAACCCGGCGCCCGCCTTGAGCGGGTGGCGCGAACGGGCGTGGCGAAGTCTCAATGGCAACCGGCCTGAAGTGGGGTTCCCCGGCTGCGCCATCCTGCTCGCGTAGCAAAAAAACGCTGATCCGATGCGTCTGAATCAGCGCTTGCACAGCGCTCTTGGCTACGTCATTGGCAGGCGGTGCCGGGCACAGGCTTGCCCGAGTTGGTCATGCCCTGGCAGGCGTCGCCAACGACGGTGTCGGAGTCGAAGGCGGCGTTGTTATATGGCTTGAGCCTGCCTGCCACCGTGCAGCAAAAGCGCGGCTCGCCCGGGACGGGCGTTGCCGGCGGCGCGCTCTTCACCGTGCGGGAGGACGCAGGCACCTGACTGGCGGCAGGCGTTGGCGCGGGAGCAATACGAGAGGCTGGCGGCTTGGCGGGCTGGTCGACGCTCTGGTCGTCGTCATCCGGAGACACGCACTGGCCCTTCTGGCAGATCCGCTCCCCTTTGCACTGCATGTCATATTGGCAACCCGCCGCGTATGCGTGCAGCGGCGACGCTATCGCCAACGTGGTGGCGAACAGCAAGCCCAGCGTTCTCATGTTTCCCCCTACTCGACTGCCAGCGCGAATCGTACGAACCGCCCGCACCGGATCCTGTATTCCGGCACTGGCGAGCGCCGGGCATCGTGCTGCTTCGCACGGGATACCCGACTCCGGCGTCGGCCGCCGCGTCAGCCGAAGCGATCCACCGCCACCTCTAGCATAGGCATCGGGACCCGCCACAGGGAACCCCGCCATGCAAGCGTGTGAGTGCCGCGCCACCAAGGGCGGCGACGGCAAGAGAGCGCTGCGCGCCGTGCCCGGCCAGGCCGTCCAAACGCCCGTGTGAAACGGCTTGCGACCGGCGCGCGCAACAATTCCAGGTTCTCAACGTTGCCTTTGTGGTGGCCTTCTGCGTAGGTGCCCGCCTGGTGCTGGACGGCACGCCAGACGACACCCGTCCGATCTGGTCGATGCTGGTGGCGGCCAGCGTGCTGTTCTGCGCCTCCCTGCTGCCGCTGAGCACCAGGGCGTTTTTCGGCGTCATCGCGCTGGCCTGGGTCCTGCTCTTTCCCATGATGGCGGCGCAGGACCTGCTGGAACTCAAAGGCATCCTGGTCGTCTGCTACGCGCTCTATTTCACCGGCATCACGGTGTGCACATTCATCACGCTGCGGCGCGCGAAGCTGCAGAACTTTGTCATGGCGACGACCTTGCTGCAGCAAGCATATGTGGATGCGCTGGCTGAGATTCCCAACCGCCGGTCCTTCATGCTCAACGTAGGCAGCCTGGTACCGCGCGCCACCGCGGAGCAAGATCACTACCTGGCGATGGTGGACATCGACGACTTCAAGAAGGTCAATGACCGCTACGGCCACGATATTGGCGACGAAGTGCTCAAGCACGTGGCCGCAGGGATCAAGCTGGTGATGGGGGACTGCCACTATGCGCGTCTGGGGGGGAGAGGAATTCGGCATTTATCTCAAGGGGATGACGCGCGCCGAGGCGGAAGTCCGCATCGGCCTGCTGTGCCGCAACATCCGGGATGCGCCATCGCCCCCCCGTGACCATCAGCATTGGCGTCACCCACATGGTCAGCGGTGACACGCTCGCCAAGGCGTTCATCAAAGCCGATGAAGCGCTCTATGATTCAAAGAGGACCGGCAAGGACAAGTACACATTCCACCAGGCCCCCTGCCAGCCCGAAGGATCGCCATGACCCGTATCAACCTGCCATGCGCTGCCTGGCTGGCATCCGCCAGCTTTGCCGGCGCGGCGCTGGCTCAGCCAAGCACCGTGGTTATCAACCAGAGCGGCATTTCTGCCTCGGGCACGTCCGGGAGCAGTGTCGTCGTCGTCAATGGCCAGGTGGTGACGTCCCATGACGCCACCAAGGGAGGCGGCCCCGAGAAGACCGAGCAGCGCATGGTCGGCGCGTTCTCCGGCGTGCAGCTCAATGCGCCGGCCGATGTGGTGTTCTCGGTTGCGCGCGCCTACTCCGTTTCCATCACCGGCCCCGAGGACATCCTGGCGCTGGTGCTCACCAGCCTGGACGACGGCAAGCTGACGATCGGCCTGAGCGCGCCAGTCGTGCTCGCGGCGCCGCTCAGGGTGGCCATTACCGGGCCCTCGCTCCAGGCGGTCAGCATTCCCGGCGCCGGCACCCTGCGGGCGTCCGGCTTGCACGAGGCATCCATCGACCTGCGCCTGTCCGGTTCCGGCTCGATCGTGGCCGAGGGCACCGTGGGCAGCGTGCGCGCCGCCATCTCCGGCTCTGGCGAGGTGGATGCCAGCGCCTTGCGCGCGCAGCGGCTGGACGCGCAGCTCAGCGGCTCGGGCCGCATCCTCGGCTACGCGTCGGATGCGGCCAGCGTGGCGCTGACGGGATCCGGCGACATCATCGTTGCCGGCAAGCCGCACCAGCGCGCCGTCAGCCGGACCGGTTCCGGCCAGGTATCTTTCGAGTAGCCAGCCGCGCCGGGCAGGCGGGCGGGCGGCGGGCCGGGCAAACGCAGCGGTAAGCGAGCGCAGCGTGCGCTGAGCCTTGTTGACCGCCTCGCCCCGCCGACATGCGCGCGCGCACGACAATTTCCCGCGGCAACGCTTGTTGACGTTGTAGTGCAAGAATGGCAGCATTCCCGGCGTCGGTGGGCTGCCCACCTGGCCAACCACTCGCCCGCCGCCAAACGCGGGCTTCGGAGTATTCAAGTCATGCGCGTCGCATTTATCGGCCTGGGTGTCATGGGCTATCACATGGCGGGCCATCTCGCCGCCAAGGGCCATCAGGTCACCGTCTACAACCGCACGGCTGCCAAGGCCGAGCAGTGGGTCGCCGCGTTCGGCGGCAAGTCGGCCGCCACGCCGGCGCTGGCCGCGCAAGACGCCGAAGTGGTCTGTTCCTGCGTGGGCAACGACGATGACCTGCGCTCGGTCCTCACTGGCAAGGACGGTGCCTACGGCAACGCACCGGCAGGCTGCGTGTTTGTGGACCACACCACCGCCAGCGCCAATGTGGCGCGCGAGTTGTATGCCGCGGCCAGCGAGCGGGGCCTGCACTTTGTCGACGCGCCTGTCTCGGGCGGCGAAGTCGGCGCGCAAAAGGGCATCCTGACCATCATGTGCGGCGCCGACGAGGCCGTATTCGGTCGCGTCGAGGCAGTGCTGGGGGCCTATGGGCGCGCCGTCACTCGCATTGGCGGCTCCGGCGCGGGCCAGCTGGCCAAGATGGTCAACCAGATCTGCATCGCCGGCCTGCTGCAGGGCCTGTCCGAAGCCATCGCCTTTGGCGAGCGCGCGAGACTGGACATGAAGGTAGTGCTGGATGTGATCAGCAAGGGCGCCGCCGGCTCCTGGCAGCTGGAAAACCGCGGCCCCACCATGATCGAAGACAAGTTCGATTTCGGCTTCGCGGTGGACTGGATGCGCAAGGATCTGGGCCTGTGCCTGGACGAGGCGCGCCGCAACGGCGCCAGCCTGCCGGTCACCGCCGTGGTGGACCAGTTCTACGCCGACCTGCAGCAAGACGGCTGCGGCCGTGCCGATACCTCCTCGCTGATCAAGCGCCTGCGTTGATCCTGCGCTGACGCGAGTTGGCTTCCTCAGATAAAAAACGCGCCGCATGAAGATGCGGCGCGTTTTTTATTATTTTCATCGCTGAAAGAATGGCAGCGCCGCCGCACGGATTGGCGGGCAATGCAGCAAGAGCGAGTTCAATACGACTTAGGCAAACCCAGCACGCGCTCGGCGATATGGCACATGATGAGCTGTGCGCTGACCGGGGCAATGCGCGGGATATACGACTCGCGCAGGTAACGCTCCACCTGGTACTCACGCGCATAGCCCATGCCGCCCAGCGTCAGGACCGCAGTCTGGCAGGCCTGGTGCGCGGCCTCCGCCGCGAGGTACTTGGCGGTATTGGCTTCGGCCCCGCAGGGCTTCCCGTTGTCATACAGCCAGGCCGCCTTCCACACCATCATATCGGCGGCCTCCAGCGCCATCCACGCTTGCGCCAGCGGATGCTGGATGCCCTGGTTCTGGCCGATCGGGCGCCCGAACACGGTGCGCTCCTTGGCATAGCGCGTTGCCGCTTCCAGTGCGACGCGGCCAAGGCCGACGGCTTCGGCGGCAATCAGGATGCGCTCGGGATTGAGGCCGTGCAGGATGTACTCGAAGCCGCGCCCTTCCTCACCGATGCGGTCGGCCACCGGCACCGTCAGCCCGTCGATAAAGAGCATGTTCGAATCCACCGCGGCGCGCCCCATCTTGTGGATCTCGCGCACCTCGATGTGCCTGCGGTCCAGCGCCGTGTAGAACAGGCTCAGGCCCTGCGTCGGCTTGGCCACTTTGTCCAGCGGCGTGGTACGGGCCAGCAGCAGCATGCGGTCGGCCACCTGCGCGGTGGAGATCCAGATCTTGCGGCCATCCACGCGATAGCTGGCGCCATCCGCCGACAGCACGGCCTGGGTCTTGAGATGGGTAGTGTCCAGCCCGGCGTCGGGCTCCGTCACGGCGAAGCAGGCCTTCTCGGTCCCGGCGATCAGCGGCGCCAGCGCCGCCTCCTTCTGCCGGTCGTTGCCAAACACCACAACCGGATTGAGGCCAAACACATTCATATGGATGGCCGACGCGCCGGAAAAACCCGCGCCGCCGGCCGACACCGTCTGCATGATCAGCGCCGCCTCGGTAATGCCAAGCCCGGCGCCGCCGTACGCTTCCGGCATCGCGATGCCGAGCCAGCCCGCCTGTGCCATGGCCTGGTGGAAGGCATGGGGAAACTTGCCTTCGTCGTCCAGCCCCGACCAGTAGTCGGCGCCGAAGTCGCTGCATAGCTGCGTCACCGCTTCGACGATGGCGCGCTGCTCGGGGGTTCTTTCAAAGTTCATGCCTACCTCATTCCGGCTGGATGCCAGCGTCCTTGACCAGCTTGGTCCACTTGACCAGTTCGCCAGCCACGAAGCCGGAGAACTGCTTGGGCGATTGCCCGAATGCCTCAAAGCCCAGCGCCTCGAAACGCGGAGCGACTTCCTTGCTCGCGGCGATGCGCGACAGCTCGCGGTTGAGCCGCTCGACCACCTCCGCAGGCGCCTTCGCTGGCGCGAACACGCCATTCCAGGACGTGATATCGAAGCCTTTCAGCTCAGGCGTGTCGGCCAGCGGCGGCAGCTCCGGCAGCAGCCGGCTGCGCTGCGCGGTAGTCACCGCCAGCGCCCGCAGCTTGCCCGCCCTCACGTTGGCAATGCCGGCCGCCACGTCGACAAACATCATCGGCACCTGCCCCGCGATCACGTCGGTCATGGCCGGCGGCGTGCTCTTGTACGGCACATGCAACAGGTCCAGCCCGGCCATGCGCCCGAGCGTGGCGCCCGACACGATGCCGGTGCTGTTGCCGCTGGCGTAAGACATGCCCGGATGCGTGCGCGCGTAGGCGATCAGGTCCGCCACGGTCTTGACCGGCAGCTTCGGGTTGACCACCAGCATGAACGGCAGGTTGCCCATGCGCGCCACCGGCGTGAAGTCGCGGATCGGGTCATACGGCAGCTTCTTCATCAGCGAAGGATTGGCCGAATGGGTCGTGTTGGTGGTCATGAACAGCGTGTAGCCGTCCGGCGCGGCCTGCGCGACGATCTCGGCGGCAATCGCGCCATTTGCCCCGGGGCGGTTGTCCACCACCACATTGGCCTTGAGTGCGTCGCCGAGTTCCTTGGCGGTGATGCGGGCCACCGCGTCAGTGCCGCTGCCGGCGGCGAACGGCACCACCATGCGGATCGGCTTGCTGGGATAAGCGTCGGCCGCCGCCGCGAACGGCGCTGCGGCGAGGCTCAGCAATGGCAGCGCGGCGCGCAGCAGCGTGGTGAGGCTTGGCATCGTGTTGTCTCCTGTTTTTTGGCTAGCCATCTCGTTGTCGTGGACTAGCTTTGTTAGCGTTGTCAGCTTTGTCTTTGCGATGCCCCTGGGCACCATGCCGCCTTATGGCGCGGTCTTCTCTTTGTAGTTCGTGTCCTTGACCAGCTTGGCCCAGCGCGCGGCGTCGTCGGCAATGACGGTGGCAAACTGCTCGGGCGTGCTGCCGACGGCCTCATAGTCGATGGCGGCAAGGCGCTCCCGGATATCCGGCATCGCGACGATCCGCACGATTTCCTGGTTCAGCCGGGTGACGATTTCCTTCGGCGTGCCCGCGGGCGCCAGCAGCCCGGCCCAGGAATTGAAGTTCATGCCCTGGATCCCGGCCTCCTGCATGGTCGGCACATCGGGCAGCGCTGGCGAGCGCTTGGGCGACAGCACGGCCAGCGGGCGCAGCCTGCCAGCCCGGATCATCGCCATCGAGTTGAAGGGATCTATGGTCATGTCGACCTCGCCCGCCACCACGGCCTGCATCTGCGGGCCGGTGCCCCGGTACGACACACTGACCACGTCCGGGGTGCCGGCGGTGGATTTGAACGTCTCCCCGATCAGCTCGATCATGCTGCTGCCGGCCGACAGACTCAGCGGACGGCTCTTGGCGCGGGCCAGCCCGACGAACTCCTGCACGGTCTTGGCGGGCACCGACGGGTGGACCACCATCACAAAGCCGATGCTGCTGATCAGGCTGATCGGCGCAAAGCTCTTCAGCGGCTCGTAACCGGCCTTGTACAGCACGGGGCTGAGCGTCTGCGCGCCCGCGGTGTTGAGCAGCAGCGTATAGCCATCGGGGGCGGCACGCGCGACCATATCGGTGCCGATGATGCCATTGGCGCCGGGGCGGTTCTCCACCACCACCGGCTGCTTCAAGGCCTCAGCCAGCCTCTGCGACACCAGCCGCGCCACCACGTCGGAGGCGCCGCCCGGCGCGAAAGGCACCACCATGCGGATCGGCTTGGCGGGATAGGTGCTGCTCCACGCCAATGCGGGCATGGCGCCCCAGATGGCGGCGCAAACGAGCAAACGGCGTCGCGAAGACAGTGTCATTGGAATCTCCTACCAGGCTTGAACAACAAACGTCGTATCGGGTGCGGGCACCCAGGCGAAATGGCAGCAAACTGCAGCGTTCGGCAGCGCTCCTCAGGCGGGACGGATCACGCGCTCCGGGGATTCCTCGTAAGGCGGGGCGTAGATCACCAGCAGCTTCACGGGCTCGTCGCTGATCACCGTGAACACATGCATGGCCTCGGCCGGGAAGAAGCAGCAGTCGCCGGGGCCGAGCTCGCGCGATTGCCCGTTCACCTCGGCGCGCGCCCTGCCCTCCAGCACATAGCAGACCTGCTCGATGCCGGGATGCGCGTGCGGCAAGGCACCTTTGCCGCGTTCGATGGTGCCGTGGATGACTTCCAGCTGGGTGGCGCCGACGTTCTCGCGGCCGATGATGCGTCGGTTCAGCGTGCCGACATGATTGGCCGGGTGGTAGCCGGGCACGTCTTCGGCACGGACAAAGTAGATCGGTGAGGACGACGAGGGGGTCATTGCAGTCTCCATGCCGGCTACGCCGCGACCCCATGAGGGCGGCTGTGATGCCCGGCTGTTTTTCATGTTTGTGAAAGTTATTTTATCCCCATGAAAAAACTAGTCAACTGTTTCAGCCAGCCTACGGCGCCTCAACCGCCTCCGCAGCAGATTTAAATGCCCATTTAGGCACAAAGCAGAAATTTACCGGCAACCCCGGCAGATTCCGCGATCTCGCGCATCAGGGATACAGAGACGCTGCAGCCTTTGCGGCATCGGTCCTGACGCATCTCTCATAGCGCTGTCTTCCCAACTTAGCCCGCCCTCGGAAAGGTAAACTGCACCTTGGCTTCCCGCCTGCCCCCGGACGCTGGACGTTCTCCCCGTTCCTTGCGCGCCTGCCCATCGCCGCGCTCGCCCGCCCCTTCGCTGGCCATGCGGATCGCCTCGCGCGCAGGCGCGGCGATCCTGGGTGGCTACCTGCTCGCCTCGGCCAGCATCGTGGCTCCCGCCGCCTTGCTGCCGGCCTTGCGGGCCGAGGCCGTCATGACGGCCAGCCTGTTCAGCTACGCCATCTACACCGGCGCCGCGCTCTGGGCCTTCGCCGCACGCACGCCCGGCCGCGCCTGGCTGGGCCTGCTGGCGCCGTCCGCGGTGCTTCTGATCGCGGCCGGCGCTGGCCACTGGATGCAGGGCCGGCCATGAAGACCTCTTTGCGCCAATCGATGGCGTGGCTGCATACCTGGTGCGGCCTGTGGCTGGGCTGGCTGCTGTTCGCGGTGTTCCTGACCGGTAGCCTGGGTGTGTTCCACGCCGCCGTCACACGCTGGATGCAGCCGGAACGGCTGATGGTCGCCGCTGGCGCGGTGGACAACGAACGCGCCCTTGCCCATGCCCAGCACTACCTGGAGCGCCATGCGCCGCAATCCGCCCATTGGGAGATCGCGTTTCCCGCCAGCGACGATGCCGCCATGCATCTGCACTGGGATGGGCAGGCCAGCGGCGGCGATGGCCAAGCCCGGGAGGTTCGCCTCGACCCCATCACCGGCACCGTGCTCCCGCCCGCCCGGGACACGCTGGGCGGGCAGCATTTCGTGCTCTTTCACTATGCGTTGCATGCGGGCATGACGGGCGTGTGGATCATCGCTGCCGCCACCATGGTCATGCTGGTGGCAATGGTGTCGGGCATCGTCACGCACAAGCGCTTCTTCAAGGACTTCTTCACCTTCCGCCCGGGCAAGGGCCAGCGCTCCTGGCTGGATGCGCACAATGCCCTGGGCGTGCTGACGTTGCCTTTCCTGCTGATGATCGCCTACACCGGGCTGGTCATCTGGTGGCCGGACACCATGCCAGCGGGCATCCGAACCTACTACGAAGGCAGCGAGGCCAAGCTGTTCCGGGCGCTCGGCCAGGCTGGCTGGCTCGAATCCAAGGCCCTGCCGCCAGCGGGCGCGCCGGCCGCGCTGGTGGCGCTGCCCACGCTGCTGGCTGATGCACGCGAACGCCTGGCCGCCGGGGCCGGCGCAGACTGCGCAGACCGCACGATCAGATCGGTCGCCGTGACGCGGCCAGGCACCAGCACGGCCAGCGTCGCCATCGCAGGCCCCTATCGGTACGACGGCCTGGCCTTTGCCGCCCAGCGCGAAATGCACTATGACGGCGTGAGCGGCGCCTACCTGTCGACTAAGGCCGAGGATGAAATGGTTGGCACCGGCGGCGCCGCGCCGCTGGTTGCCGGCTCGGTCATGCGCACGCTGCACATGGCGCGCTTCGGCGGTTATGCGGTGAAATGGCTCTACTTTGCCTGCGGACTGGCGGGCGCCGCCATGATGGCCACCGGCCTGCTGCTGTTTTCGGCCAAGCGCGGCAACCGCAAGGCCCAGGAGTTCGGCGCAGCCAGCGCGCGCGTCTACGGCACCATCGACCGCCTGAACGTGGCGGCGATCGGCGGGCTGGCGATCGCGTGCGCGGGGTACCTGTGGGGCAACCGGCTGCTGCCCGTGGCGCTGCCAGAGCGCCACGAGTGGGAGATCGCGGTCTTCTTCGCCGTGTGGCTGGCCGCCGCGGCCCACGCACTGGCCAGCCCGCCGGCTAGCGCCTGGCCCCGGCAACTGGCGCTGGCTGGCCTGCTCTGCCTGGCCTTGCCGCTGCTCAATGCGCTCACCACCGGCTGGCACGTCCTGCGCTACCTGGCACACGGAGACGGGCAAAGCGCGGGGCTGGAACTCGGCGCTCTGGCCCTCGGCGCCCTGCTGCTGTGGGCCGCCGCCGGGGTCCGCCGGGCCGGCCGCCAGGCCATGACCCGTTCACCGGCCAAGCGCGGCCGCGCTGCGGCCGGGCTGGGGGACGCATGATGGCGCTGAGTTCGATGCCCCAAACGCTAGCCGCCCTGGCCAGCCTGGCGTTCAGCTATGCCGGCATGGCCAGCATCAGCCTGGCGATGGATCGGCACCACGGCCAGGTCCGGGGGCGCAATGCCGCGCCGCCGGCCGCCCCCGCGCGCTGGCTGCTGCGCAGCTGCGGCTGGCTGCTGCTGGCCCTGGCCGCGCTGCCCTGCCTGCGCGGCTGGGGCGCCAGCATAGGCGCGGTAGTGTGGGCAGGCTCGGTCAGTGCCGGGGCGCTGGCCTTCGTGCTGCTGCTGGCCTATTTCCCGCGCACGGCCGCGGCCCTGGCGCTGCCGGCCACGGCGTTCGCCGCGGCAAGCCTGGCGCTGCCGCCTTAGCCGGCACGGGGGCCGCGCCCACTCTCCCGCTTCTCGATGCCAACCTCCCGCGATACGGCCAGTCCAGCCCGTATCGCCACTTTCTCGACCGAAGACCCCTGACCCATGGCGCTGGCTCACCAACGCCTTCCTCTCACCGGCATCGCCATCCTGGCCATTGGCCCGGTCGAACACGGGCGCCACGCGGCGCGGGTGGACCTTTCACAAGCAGTGGCAAGCGAATGAACAAGATAAACACCCTGCATTCACTGACCCTCCTGGTCACGCTGGCCGCCGTCATGGCCGCCGCGGGCTGCGCCGCGCCGGCCGCGCCCGATGCCGCCCTGCCCACCGCGCCAGCGCAATGGCGCTTCGCGCCGCAGGACCGCGCCGGTGCCGATCCCGTCAGCGCGGCGTGGTGGGAGTCCATCGGCAATGCCGAACTGGACGCGCTGGTGCGGCGGGCCCGCGCGGACAACCCCAGCATCGCCGCAGCCTATGCGCGCGTGCAGCAGGCCCGCGCCAGCGTCGTCATTGCGCGCGCACCGCTGCTGCCGGCGCTTACCGGCTCGGCCGACGCGCAGCACGATGGCAGCTCAGGCGTCAGCAGCAGCGACAGCACCGCGAACTTGCGGCTGGGGCTGGCGGCCAGCTACGAGTTCGACCTGTGGGGCGGCAACCGCGGCGCCGCCGGCAGCGCCGCCGCATCGCTGCGCGCCGCGGGCTTCGCGCAAGATGCGGCAACACTTTCGGTCACCGCAGAAGTCGCGCTGGCCTGGCTGCAGACCGTCAGCCTGCGCGAGCGCATCGGCATTGCCACGCGCATGCTGGAGAACGCGCGCAGCGTGCTGGCCGTGGTCGATGCGCGCCAGCGCGCCGGCAGCGCCACCGCGCTTGAACTGGCCCAGCAGCGCGGCCTGGTGGCCAGCCGCGAGCGCACCTTGCGGCTGCTGGCGCAGCGCGCCAACGATAGCCTGGTCGCGCTGGCGATCCTGCTCGGGCAGTCCGCCAGCGGCCTGGAGGTCGAGACGGCCAGCCTTGCCAGCCTGCGCCAGCCCGCCATCGACAGCGGCCTGCCGGCCGCGCTGCTGACGCGCCGCCCCGACCTGGCCGCGGCCGAAGCCCGGCTCGCCGCCGCCGACGGCAACATCGCCCTGGCCCGCGCGCTGATGCTGCCGCGCCTTGCGCTGACGGCCAACGCCACCGTGGAGAGCGACCACCTGCGCACGTTGTTCGAGAACCCGGTCTACTCGCTTGCCGCCGGCGTGCTGGCGCCGATCTTCAACGCCGGCAAGCTGGCCGCCGGGCACGACCTGGCCATTGCACAAAAGCAGGAACTGCTGGCGGATTACCGCCGCGCTATCGTCGCGGCCTCGGGCGATGTCGAAGTCGCACTCAACACCATGGCCGGCGTGAACGCCCAGCGCATTGCCCAGGATGAGGAACTGGCACAGGCCCGGCACGCCTTCGCGCTGGCGCAGCGGCGCTATCGCGCCGGCGCGCAGACGCTGCTGAGCGTGCTGGACACGCAACGCACCCTGTACAGCGCCGAAGACGACGCCGCCCAGTTGCGCCTGGCGGGCCTGCAAGGCGCGGTGCTCTTGTACAAGGCGTTGGGAGGCGGATGGCAACCGGATGCGTAGCGGCGCCAGCGAGAGGCAGAGGGAAAGGGGATGTACCAATCCGTGCCGGCAGCGATGCATGCCTTGTCTTTGAGTCACGATCTCACATACAATGCGAATCATTCTCAATAGTGTTTGGCGCCGGGCGCCCGCATCACACAGGCGCCATGGTCACGGCAGACACCCTTCCCCAGTCGGAACTCCACGCGCTTTACCGCAATCACCACGGCTGGCTCGTCAACCTGCTATGGCGCAAGCTGGGCAATGCGGACAACGCAGCCGACCTGGCCCAGGACACGTTTGCACGGCTGCTGGTGGCTTGCGACGCTAGCTCGCTACGCGAGCCGCGCGCCTACCTGACCACCGTAGCAAGCCGCCTGACCGCGCAATATTTCCGGCGCCTGGCGCTGGAACGCGCCTACCTGGAAGCGCTCGCCCTGCAGCCCGAAGCCGCCGCCCCGTCGCCCGAGACCCGCGCGCTGGTGGTGGAGGCGCTCACCGCCGTCAGCACGGTGCTCGAGCAGCTTCCCCCGCGCGTGTGCGAGGCCTTCCTGCTGTCGCAACTGGACGGCCTGGCCTACAAGGACATCGCGCAGCGGCTCGGCGTCACCGTCAACGTGGTCCAGAAATGGATGAGCAAGGCCTTCCTGCATTGCTATACCGCGGTGTACGGATGACGCAGCCCGCCAAGGCGCGCATCGACATGCAGATCGTCGAAGCGGCGGCGCAATGGATGTCGCGCCTGCAATCCGGTGAGGCCACCGCTGCCGACCTTGCGGCTTGCGAGCAATGGCGCCAGGCCGACCCGGCTCACGAGCTCGCCTGGCGGCGCATGGCCCTGCTCGGACAGGACCTGCGCGCCGGCCTGGACCAGATGCCGCCGTCCGTCGCCCGCAAGGCGCTCCATGTGGCCAACCCTGGCGGCACCGCCGGGCGCGTGCGCCGGGCCAGCAGCGTCTCCCGCCGCAGCGCGCTGAAATCCATTGCTGGCGTAGGCATCGCGGCAAGCGGCGCATGGCTGGCGCGCGAGCAGCTCTCCTGGCACAGGTGGAGCGCCCTGAGCGCCCTTGCCGCGGACTACCGCACCGGCAGCGGCGAGCGCCGCACCATCGCACTGGCCGACGGCACCCGCGTGGTGCTCAACACCGGCACGGCCATCGACGTGCGCTTCGCGCCGGCGCTGCGCGAGTTGGTCTTGCTGGCCGGCGAAATCCAGGTCACCACAGGTCACGACCCGGCCGCCAGGCCCTTCACCGTCACGACCCGCAACGGCGGCATCACGCCGCTGGGCACGCGCTTCATCCTCCGCGAAGGACAGCTCTCGCCCGACGGCACCACCTACAAGCGCGACCCGATCAACGTCTCGGTGCTGGAGGGCGCGGTGCAGATCCGCACGCGCCAGGGCGGCGAGCCGTTTCGCCTTGATGCAGGCCAGGAAACCGCGTTTACGTCCACCGCCGTCGATACGCCATCAGCCATGCACCCGCAAGCCAGCGCATGGCTGGACGGCATGCTCGTGGCGGAGCAAATGCCGCTGGGCCAGTTCATCGCGGAGCTGGCGCGCTACCGCGCCGGCAGCCTGCGGTGCGATCCGGCGCTCGCCGCCCTGCGCGTGTCGGGCGCCTTCCCGCTCGACAACACCGATGCGGTGCTCGCCATCCTAGAACAAACGCTGCCCGTGCAGGTGCGTTACCTCACCCGCTACTGGGTCCGCGTGGCCCCCAGGTAAGCACGGCGCAGCGCATGCGCCTTGTTCGTCCGCTCTCTCCCGACACTATTTTTGCCGCGGGCGGCAGCTTTCCGTTTCTCGCGCATCAAGTGAATTAGCAACGCTGCAGCAGCCATGCCGCCATGCAGCCAAAAGCAATTCGATGACACGAGAACCAGGAGGAATCCGCACCATGGCGCACCGCCCCAACGCTTGCCCCAACCGGCAAGGGAACATGCCCTCGTCACAGCCTCGCGACCGCTACCGGCACACGCCGCTGGTGCTGGCGCTACGCGCCGCCCTGCTCGGCTGCGCGCTGGGCGCGACAGTGATGATGCCGGCCATCGCCCAGGCGCAGGCCGCCCCGGCCGGCAGCAAGGCATACGACATCGGCGCGGGCTCGCTGGACCAGGTGCTCGGGCGCTTTGGGCGCGAAGCGGGGGTGCTGGTCGCCATCGATCCGGAGCTCACCCAAGGCCTGCGCAGCGAAGGCCTGCGCGGCATCTACACCGTTGCCGAAGCGCTCGCCAAGCTGCTGTCCGGCCAGCAACTCGAGGCGGTCAGCGGCCCCAGCGGCGGCTATCGCCTGCGCAAACGCAGCGCGCCATCCGCCGCGCCTGCGCCGGATGGCGCCCCCATGCTGGCGGAGGTCAAAGTCACGGCCAGCGGCCCGGGCGACGGCATCACGCAAGGCAGCGGCTCCTACACCAGCGATGCCAGCAGCACCGCCACCCGCCTGGGCATCAGCCTGCGCGAAACGCCGCAGTCGGTCAGCGTCATGACCCGCCAGCAAATGGACGACCAGGGCTTGAACGCGCTGACCGACGTCATCACCCGGACCCCCGGCCTCACCATCAACCAGAGCGGCAACCTGGGCTCCGACAGCAGCAGCGCGTACGCGCGCGGCTTTGCCGTGGAGAACTACCAGCTCGATGGCGTGCTGCAGCTCAACAGCGGCTTTGGCGACTTGTTCCAGACCAGCGACATGGCCATCTACGACCGCGTGGAAGTGGTGCGCGGCGCCACCGGCCTGATGAACGGCATCGGCTCGCCCGGGGCCACCATCAACCTGGTGCGCAAGCGACCCACGCGGGACTTCCAGGCGTCGGCCAGCGTCGAAGGCGGCTCGTGGGACTATCGGCGTTTCGGGGTCGATGTTTCCTCCCCGTTCAACGAGGCCGGCACCCTGCGCGGCCGCGTGGTCGCCGCTTACCAGGAAAACAATAGCAGCGTGGAACGCCTGCACGAGCGCCGCGAGATCGTCTACGGCGTGGTCGAGGCCGACCTGACCCCCTCCACGCTGGCGGCCCTGGGCTTCTCGCTGCAGAGCTTCGATCTGCAAGGGCACGCCCGCTCCGGCCTGCCCCTGTACTTCGCGGACGGCACACGCACGGACTGGGCGCGCTCGAAATCGTCCGCCGCCGACTGGGCTTACTCGTACCGGCGCAACCAGAGCCTGTTCGCATCGCTCGAGCACCGTTTCGACAACGCGTGGCGCGTCAAGGGCACGGTCAGCCAGGACACCTACGGCTACGACGAGGTCTTCGGCTACGCGGGCAACGGCTTTCCCGACCGCAGCACGGGTGCCGGGCTGGCCCTCTGGGGCGGCCGCTGGGGCGGCAAGCCGGAGCAGACCAGCGTCGACCTCTATGCCACCGGGCCCTTCAGCCTGCTAGGCCGCGAGCATGAGATGGTGTTCGGCGCCACCTTCGCGCGCACCTCCTACGACAGCGCCACCTACCAGCTCTGGCGCCCCGATGGCTGGGACGGCAGCATTGCCAACATCTACACCTGGGACGGCCGCACGCCGGGCATCGCACCGAACCCGCCTGTCGGCAGGTACAACTACGCCGAGCAAACCACGGCCGCGTATGCCACGGCCCGGCTGCGCCCGACGGATGCCTTGTCCGTGCTGCTTGGCGCGCGCATCACCAACTGGAGCACCGACACCCGCGACTCGGTCAACAGCACTGGCGCGACCACCGTCGACAACCGCTCCGCGAATGGCAAGGTCACTCCCTACGTGGGCGTGGTCTATGACCTCTCCAGGCACTGGTCTGCCTACGCCAGCTATACGAGTATCTTCAAGCCGCAGAACAACCGCACCCTGAGCGGCAGCTTCATCGACCCGGTGGTCGGCAATGGCTATGAAGTGGGTGGCAAGGGCGCGTTCTTCAACAACCAGCTCAACGTGAGCGGCGCGCTCTTCTGGGTCAAGCAGGACAACCTGGCAGTGGCGATTCCCGGCGCGTTCGCGCCCGACGGCTCGCAGGCCTACTACGGCGCCTCGGGCGCCAAGACACGCGGCTTCGAGCTGGAAGCCGCCGGCCAGCTGGCGCGCGACTGGCAGGCCACCGTCAGTTTCACCCGTAGCCTGTCCCAGGACAAGGACGGCATTACGCTCAACACCAATATCCCGCAGAACACGTTCAAGCTGTTTACCACCTACCGCATTGCCGCCGTTGGCAACGGCCTGACAGTGGGCGGCGGCCTGCGCTGGCAGAGCCAGATCTACAGCGACAACACGGGCCCCCTGAGTGTGCGGTCCACGCAGGGCAGCTACTCGGTGGCGGACCTGATGGCACGCTACCCCATCACCAGGAAGATCTCGGCCACGCTCAACGTCTACAACCTGTTCGACAAGCGCTACCACACCACTTCCAACACGGCCTTCTACGGCACGCCGCGCAGCTTCCGGCTCGGGCTGAACGTGAGCTATTGAGCCGCGGCGCCGGAAGGGCAGCGCGGTCGGCCATGGGGGCCATGGGACGATCGACTATGATAAGTGCTTCTCTTCCGGCCAATCCGGGCCTGACCCACTCATGACCGCCAACGACAACAAAGCGCCGCCGATGAACGTGAAGACGGCGTTGCGCGTGCTCGAGATCATCGAAACCTTCGCGCGCGAGCGGCGTGCGCTGTCGCTATCGGAGCTGGCCCGGTTGCTGGCGGTGCCGGCATCGAGCTGCCTGGCGCTGATCCGCACCCTGACCTCGCTGGGTTACCTGTATGAGACCGGCCGCCGCCAGGGCTATTACCCTACGGGCCGCCTGCTGGCCATGGCGCAGCAGATTGCGCGGCACGACCCGGTGCTGGACCGGGTGCACGGCACCATGAACGAGCTGCGCGCGGCCACCGGCGAGACCGTGGTGATCGGCAAGCTGCATGAAGGCCGGTGGGTCGTGTACCTGGACGTACTCGAATCCCCGCATGCGATCCGCTATATCGCCACCGCAGGCGAGCGGCGCGAGCTCCATGCGAACTCGATCGGCAAGGCCTTGCTGTCCGTCATGCCCGAGGACGAGCGCAGCGCACTGATCGCGCAGCTCAGCTTCGAGCGCTTCACGCCACGCACGGTAGCCAACGCGGCGCAGCTCGAAGCCGAGCTGAAGAAGTCCGCCGAGCAAGGCTGCTTCATCAACCTGGGCGAGTCGCTGCCCGATGTTGGCGCGCTGGCCTGGCCGGTGCGGCTGTCGGGCGAGTGCTACGGGATTTCCATTGCCGGGCCGGCGTACCGCATCGAGCCCGCGCTGACGCGTTTCTCGGCCATCCTCAGGACGGCCTGCTCCGCGCTCGAGCGCGACGAGCGCAGCCGGTTCTCGCAATAGCCACCGGCATGGCCGTCGTCAATTCGCCATCAATTCGCCGTCAATTCGCGGCGGGTGCTTCCGGCACGCCGCACTCGCGCAGCAGGTCGCGCAGTTCGTTGATGACCGGGAACACCTCCTGGTTCCAGTCGGCGCCCTGCTCATCATGCGCCGCCTGCTCGCTCTCGACGATCCAGCGGTCCTCCTTGAAGATCCGCTCGGTAAACCACACCAGCAGCGGCCAGGCCAGATCCAGTATGCCGGGAATGCCGGGCTTCTTGATCGAGAGCAGCCCGAACGTGCGGTTGGTGCGCTGCTCGGCGTCGAGCGGCACGTAGACGATCCACAGGTCCATCACCAGCGTGCCGTCCGAAGTACGAATCTGCAGGGTCTGGTAGGGATACAGGGTACGGACCGTCATCACGTCCTTGCCGCCTTGCCCACCCTTGCTGCCCTTGTTGCCACCGCCGAACACCAGCGCTTCGCCCACCGGCTGCTTGCCTTGCTCGCGAGCGAAGGTGTAATCGACCTCGACCCAGCCATCGCCGCGCCGGCGGCCCAGCGAGCGGGCGCGCATCTGCCCCATCTGCCGCCGGTGCAGGAACTGATGGTTCATGTCCATCAGGTTCTCGTGCATGAACGAGTAATGGCATTTCACCTCGCGGCCAAAACGCCGCGTCTTGTAGGCCTTGTTGGCCACCGAGCCCAGGCTGGGCAACGGGGTTTCGTCGGCCAGCACCGCGCTGCCGGGAAACACGAAGATCAGCCCTTCCACCTCGCGGCAAGGGTAGGAGCGCACGCCGTTGGGCAGGCGCTCGCGGCCCAGGTAGGGCACGTCGATGCAGCGGCCGGTGCAGTCATAGGTCCAGCCGTGATAGCAGCAACGGATCGACTCGCCATCGACCACGCCCGCATGCAACGGCACCTGCCGGTGCGCGCACCGATCCTCGAGCGCGAACACCGCGCCGGACGCCGTGCGCACCAGCACGATCGGCTCGCCGGCAAAGCGCACGCCATGCGCCTTGCCGCGCTTGACTTCGCGCGACCAGGCCAGCGGATACCAGTGATCGGGGTGAATGGTGACGCGGCGCAGGTCGCGCAGCGGGACTTCGGCAGGAGCGGGGGTATCGCTATCGTTGGCACTGCTATCCAGCAACGGAACTGCATGCATGGGGGACTTCTCCTTGCAAGACTGGTATCTCGATTAGCCGACTGCATGGGCGGGAGGGGCGAAACCAAGGACTAAGTCTAACCGAAGGCGTGCCGAGCGATGTGTTACGCGCCGCAGGGTAATGGCGGGCACCCGGGCTTACCCCGACACAGGCCGAACGTACCGGCAGTGGCGTGGATCGCGCCCGCGATGACGTGATACTCAGGACGCATCCGACGCTGGCGCCAGGCACCAGTAGCGCAGGCTCGCGGGGGCGGTATCCGGCAACGACAGGGGGGGCGTGGCGTGGATCGCCAGGACGGCATCGCCGTGGCGCCAGGTGCAAGCATTGGCGCTGGCCGGGGTTGCCGCCGGCGACACCGCTACCGCTTGTCCGAGCATGGTCTGGAACAGGCTCCCGCCGCCGCGCTTGAGCCAGGCTTCCTTCAGGGTCCAGAGCTGGAAGAAGGCCTCGCGCTGCGCCGCCGGATCGCCGCCCGGGCGCAATGCCGGCAAGGCGGCGCGCTCGGCATCGCTGCTGACCGCGAGCACCAGTGCATCCAGCCCCTTGCGCGGCAGCACGCGCTCGATGTCCAGGCCGAGCGGCTCCAGCCCGACGGCACAGGCGACGTGGTCGCCGCAATGGGAGAGGGAGAGAAAAGCGGATGCAGGCCCAATGGCCTGTGGCGGGCTGTCCGGCGCGGCGCTCAGCGTCCAGTCCCGCCAGCCGCCGCCGTAAGCTTGCGCCAGCAATTGGCGCGCAATCCAGCGGCCAGCCACGAACTGCGCGGCGCGCTGGCCGGCCTGCAGGGCGTCCAGGCGCCGCGCTTCGTCCGCGCCCAGCCATTGCCTGGCAGGCGGAACCTGTCCCGCCAGGCCAGCTACCGACGCAACGCGAACGTGGATCCGGGCGGCCGGCATGGCGGGGGGGCGCGCGGCCTTACTTGCCCGCCACCTTGGCGTACGTGCCCTTGAGCGCAACACCGGCCACCACGGCGCCGGCGTGGCATTCGTACTCGGTCGGGCTGGCGACCGAGTCTTTCTTGTAATAGCTCACCACATCGACCACGGCATTGGCGCCGAAGGTCTTGGCCTTGTCCTGGAGCGCGATCAGCGCGGACAGCGCGGCCCAGCGGCAGGCTTCTTCATCGCTCTTGCCGAAGCTGTTGGTCTTGCGGTTGGACACATCGCTCTCCTTGGTCTCCAGGACCTTGGGCGTCTTCTGCCCCGCCAGGAAGAACTTGACCGAGCCATCGAGCTTTTCCTGTGCTTCCGACATGTCCAGCACTTCCTGGAACGGCAGCATGTACTTGGTATCGCGCGCCGCTGCGGGTGTGGACAACAGCATGGCGGCCGAGGCGGTTGCGGCCAGGATGGAGAGAGCGTGCTTCATTGACCTTCCTTTCTTGGTGTTGTTGGTGTTGTTGGTGTTGTTGGTGTTGTTTATTTTGTTGATGAGGAAAATGCACGGTAGTACCGGCAGATCAACGCCAGCGGCGGAACACCAGCGACGTGTTGATGCCGCCAAAGGCAAAATTGTTGCTCATCGCATGATCGATGTCGAGCCGCCTGCCCTCGCCCATGATGTAGTCGAGCGACGCACAGCGCGGGTCGGGGTTGGCCAGGTTGATGGTGGGCGCAAACCAGCCGTCGCGCATCATCTCGACCGTCATCCACGCCTCGAGCGCGCCGCAGGCGCCTAGCGTATGACCCATATAACTCTTCAGCGAACTTACCGGCACCGCGTCGCCCAGCACCTCGCGGGTGGCATGTGACTCGGCGATATCGCCCTGGTCGGTGGCAGTGCCATGGGCATTGACGTAGCCAATCGCCGAGGCCGGCAGGCCGGCATCCTCCAGCGCCAGGCGCATGGCCTGCGCCATGGTGTCCGCCTTGGGCTGGGTCACGTGGGCGCCATCGCTGTTGGTGCCAAAGCCGACGATCTCGGCCAGGATGCGCGCGCCGCGCGCCAGCGCGTGCTCCAGTTCCTCCAGCACCAGCGTGCCAGCGCCCTCGCCCAGCACCAAGCCGTCGCGCTCGCTGTCGAACGGGCGCGGCGTGCCATGCGGCGCATCGTTGCAGGTGCTGGTGGCGAACAGCGTATCGAACACAGCGGCCTCGGTGGGATCCAGTTCCTCGGCGCCGCCCGCCAGCATGGCCACCTGCCGGCCACTGCGGATGGTTTCGTAAGCGTAGCCGATGCCCTGGCTGCCCGAGGTGCAGGCACTGGAGGTAGTGAGGATGCGCCCGGTAATGCCGAAGAACACGCCGATGTTCACCGCCGTGGTGTGCGGCATCATGCGGATGTAGGTGGTAGCGCTGACGTCCTCGGTGGTGCGATCTATCATCATGCGGCCAAAATCGGCCACAGCCGACGGCGTGCCGGTGGACGAGCCGTAGGCAATGCCAAGCTTGCCGCTGGTGACCAGCGGATCGCCAAGCAGCCCCGCATCGCGCAAGGCGGCCTCGCTGGCCAGCACCGACATCACCGCCACGCGGCCCATGGCGCGCGTGACCTTGCGGGTGTAATGCGCCGGCAGCGTGAACGGCGGCACAGGTGCTGCAAGCTGCGTGTTGAGGCCCTTGTAGACGGCCCACTCCGGCATCTGCACGACCGCGTTGCGGCCGCTGGCCAGGCGCTCGCGCACGCTCGCCCAGTCGTTGCCCAGGGAGCAGACTGCGCCGGCTCCGGTAATGACGACTCGCTTCATCCGAACATCCCCCCGTTGACCGAAATCACCTGCCGGGTGATATAGCCCGCATCGGCGGACATCAGGAACGCCACGGTCGCAGCCACCTCGTCCGGCGTGCCCATGCGGCGTGCCGGGATCATGCGCAAGGCTTCCTCCAGCACGTGTTCCTCGACCATTTCCGTATCGATCAGGCCGGGCGCCACGCAGTTGACGGTAATGGCGCGCTTGGCCAGCTCGATGGCCAGCGCCTTGGTCGCACCGATCACGCCGGCCTTGGCCGCGCTGTAGTTGGTCTGGCCCCGGTTGCCCACCAGCCCCGACACCGAGGACAGCGTGACGATACGGCCCGGCTTGCGCCGCTGCACCATGGGCATCACCACCGGGTTGAGCACGTTGTAGAAGGCGTCCAGGTTGGTGTGGATCACCTCATCCCACTCTGCCCCGGTCATGGCCGGGAACGCCGCATCGCGCGCGATGCCCGCGTTGCAGACCACGCCGTAGTAGCAGCCATGAGCTTCGATATCGGCCAGCAGCGCGGCCGCGGCCAGCTCCCGCTGGCTGACGTCGAAACAAAGCACGCGCGCGGTGCGGCCCAGGGCGCGGATCGCGCCGGCCACCGATTCGGCTTCATCGCGCCGGGCGCGGCAATGCACCACCACGTCGTAGCCCTCGCGCGCCATGCGCAGCGCGATGGCACGGCCGATGCCGCGCGAAGACCCTGTGACGAGCACGGTTCGGTTCGTCATGGTTGTTGTCCTTGCAAGAAAGCCTGCGCGTCGGCAGGCTGGAAAACGGAAACGTTGGCGCGCGCCACTTCGCGCTCGCCCAGCGACAGCGAGCAGGCAAACATGCCGAGCCCGTTGTCGCCGACCAGCTCGGCGCGCACTTGTATGGTCAGCACGCTGCCCACCGGGAACGCGGGCACATCGCATTCATAGCGCCGCGAGCCAAGCAGAAAGCCGATGCCAGGCGCCCGGCCGGCGCGCCAGTCCTGCGCGCCGGCCCAGGCGGCAATGGTCTGCGCCATGTACTCGATGCCGACCCAGCCCGGCATGCCGGACTCATCCACAAACAGCTGGGTGGCGCGCACCGTGGTGCGCGCCACCGCGTGTTCCTCATCGGCGCGCAAGAGCTCATCCAGCAAGCGCATCCCGCCGGCGTGCGGCAGCACCTCGGCGATTGCCGGCAACGCGGCAAGGGACGTCGTGGTCATGGTCAGCCGGCTCCCAGTATCACGGCGCTATTGCTGCCGCCAAATGCGAAGGAATTGCTCATCACGTAGCGCGGCGCGCGGCCCAGCGTTTCGCCGGGGGCCACCACGCGCAGCGCCGGCAAGGCCGGATCGGGCACGCCGTCCCACCAGTGCGGGGGCAGGCGGCCGTGCGGGTTGTCGACCAGCGTCAGCCACATCAGCGCGGCCTCAATGGCACCGGCCGCGCCGAGCGCGTGCCCGGTCATCGGCTTGGTCGAGCTAAGCGGCAGGTCGGCGCCGAACACCGCGGCGCATGCCAGCGCTTCCATGGCGTCGTTCTGCGGCGTGGCGGTGCCGTGCAGGTTGAGGTAATCGATGTCCGCGGGCGCAAGCCCGGCGCGCTCCAGCGCCTGCAGCATGGCGGCCCGCGCACCGGCGCCGCTGGGGTCCGGCGCCGACATGTGATGCGCGTCGGAGGTCTCGCCACAGCCGGCCAGGCGCACCGGTCCCGGTTCCGCGGACAGCAGGAACAAGCCAGCGCCTTCACCCAGGTTGATGCCGCAACGGTTGGCCGACAGCGGGTTGCAGCGCGACGCCGAGACGGAATCCAGCGCGCTGAAGCCGGCGACGGTAAAGGAGCACAGGGTGTCCGCGCCACCCGCGATCACCACGTCCGCCATGCCGCTGCGCAGCAGGCGCGCGGCAGCCGCCAGCGCCTTGGCGCTCGACGAGCAGGCGGTGGACAGCGTGTAGGCCACGCCGGTCACGCCCAGCACGCCAGCCAGGAACTGCGCCGGCGAGCCCAGCTCCTGCTGCCCGTAGTGGAAACCCTCCGGCCACGCGCCGGTGGCTGCGCGCGCGCGCACGGCCACGCCGCCCTCGGCAATGCCGGAGGTACTGGTGCCCAGCACCACGGCCACCCGCGCCGGGCCAACCCGGGCGATGGCGGCCTGCGCCTGCGGCATGAACTGGAGCGCCGCGTGATACAGCAGCGCATTGTTGCGGGTACGGTGCACCCGTGGCGTGTCGTCCGGCAGGCTGAGCGCGGTGTTGACCGTGCCGAGCTGCAGCGGGCGGCCCGGGCTGTACAGCTCGGTCACCTCGCCGCCCTGCGGGGCGTCGCCGCGCCAGAGCGCCGCGCGCACGGCATCGGCGCCGTCGCCCAGCGCGCAGGTCACGCCCAGTGCGTTAATAAATACATTCATTTCGTCCCTCCTTGCCCTGCCGGCGGCAGGGTGCGGATGGTCAGCCGATAGCCATCGCGGTATTGCTCGAACTCGATCGTTTGCGGGTCCGGATAGCGCACCTGCGCCACCACCTCGCCACCCTCGCGCAGCACGCGCAGGCCGGCCTCGACCTCCAGGCGCCAGCCCGCCGGCAAGGCCGCGGCAATCGCCCCGACCGGCCACAACGACAACTGCATTTCACTCAGGATACGCTCCGGCACCAGCTCGGCCGGCGCCCAGGGCGAGCGCACCACGCGCAGGTCCTGCCCATCCCAGTCCAGCCGCGCCAGCACCTGCCCGCCAGCCAGCGCGGCCAGCCGCGTGTGGGTGGCGTCGGCTTCCAGCAGGGCCTGGATCTCGCGGCGCTCCTCCCCGCGCGGGGTGCGGTACACCACGGTGATCTGCTGCTGCAGCGCCAGCTCGCGGCCCAGCGATGCCGGCGGCAGGCGCAGCAACGGCACGGGCTGCTGCTCGGCAGGCAAGGCGGGCGCGGCAGGCGGCGCAGCGGAACCCGCCGCCGGCCCCGCGCCCGGGCCGGCACAGCCCGCCAGCAGCAACGCACACGCGGCAACACCCAGCAGCATCCGCGCCAGCGCGGCGCCAATGCAGTGATGCCTGGCGATCAGGCTTCGCAAAGCTGCTCCAGCACGCCAAGGCGGCGCCGCGACTCGGTGACGAACGGGTTGGTGCGGTCCCAGGCATAGCCCGCCAGGATGGCCGAGATCATGCGGCGGATTTCCGGCGTGGCATTGGGATGGAAAATCAGCTTCTGGAAGCTGCCTTCGTACCACGCTTGCACAAAGGTGCGGAAGCAATCCACGCCGTCCTTGAGCGGGCGGCCGTAGTCGGCCTGCCAGTCCACCGTCTCGCCATTCAACTGGCGCGCCAGGCAGGCCGTGGCCAGGCTGGCGGACTTGAAGGCAATGGTGACGCCGGACGAGAACACCGGGTCGAGGAATTCGCCCGCATTGCCCAGCAACGCATAGCCCTTGCCCCACAGCGATTTCACGTTGGCCGAGTAACCGGCGATCTGCCGGGCCGGGGTGTCCCAGTCGGCGTTGGCCAGCAGCTTGGCAAGGCCGGGCTCCTCGCCCACCAGCGCCCGCAGCCGCTCGGTCTCGGTCCCTGTGTACTGGTCGAGGAAGCGCTTTTCCGCCACCACGCCCTGCGAGCAGCGGCCATCCGAGAACGGAATGGTCCAGTACCAGACATCGACATGCTCCGGATGCACGCTGACGCGGATCTTGTTGCGATCGAAGGTGCCCAGCGGGATGCGGTCTTCCACGTGGGTGAAGATGGCGCTGCGCACGGGGAAGTTCGACGGCGACTCCAGGTCCAGCAGGCGCGGCAGCACGCGACCGAAACCCGAGGCATCCAGCAAGAAGCGCGCGCACACCTGGTACACCTTGCCATCCGGGTCGCGCACGGTGACGCAAGGCTGCTCGCCCTCCAGGTCGACCGCGCTCACCTGGTGCTTGAAACGGACCTCGGCGCCCTGCTTCTGCGCCTCGCGGATCAGCACGTCGTCAAAGCGCGCGCGCTGGACCTGGTAGGTGGTGCCCCAGCCGGCGGAGAATTTGTCGCGGAAATCGAAATCCGTATAGCGGTCGCCACGCACGAAGGCAGCGCCGTTCTTGTACTGGAAGCCGGCTTCGACCACCGCCTGCAGCATGCCCGCCTCTTCGATGTAGGCCATGCTCTGCGGCAGCAGGCTTTCCCCGATCGAGAAGCGCGGGAAGGTCTCTTTCTCGAGCACCAGCACATCAATGCCGCGCTTGCGCAAAAGGCCCGCCGCCACGGAGCCCGCCGGGCCGGCGCCGATGATAAGGACATCCACCTGTTCGGTATTCATTTGCAACCCTGTTTGACTCGTTTATCTTGTTGGTTTTATTTGTCTTGCTATCTGTCTTGCTACCTGTCTTGCTGCTACTTCAACATGCAACTAGTGCGTATGCCCATGCGGCACGTGCGGCGCGTGCGGCCGGAACCATGGCGACAGCACCCATACCGCCCCCACGCCCGACAGCATGGTCATGCCAAAGGCATGCAGCGCAGGCGTGGACGACAACGCCAGCAGGCCAAAGGCCAGCAGCGTACTGGCCGCGCCAAGCACGATCGCCGTCCATGACTCGCCGTCGCCGGGATGCTCCAGCAGGAAGATGCCGTAGTCCACGCCCACGCCAAGCAGCAACGCCAGCGCAAGCACGGAGAACAGCTGCAGCGGCACATGCAGCCAGCCCAGCAGCGCCACGCTGAATACCGCCGCCAGCAAGGTCGGCACCAGCGCCCGCCACGAGGCCCTGCCATAGCGCCATGCCAGCAACAGCGCCACGCCCAGCGCGCCGGCACCCAGCAGCCAGGTCATCAGCACGCGGTAATGCTTGAGCAGCGAGGACAGGTCGGCCACGCGGTCCACCCACTCGACGCCCTGCACCTTGGCCGCCGCCGCCTCGATCAGCGCAATGGTGGCGGGCTTGTCCAGCCCGCGCAGCAGCATGACGCTGGCGTAGCCCTGACCCTCGCGATCCAGCCAAAGGTGGCGCAACGTCTCGGAAACCGGGTTCGCCAGCCACGCCGGCAACGTCAGCACACGGTCCGGCGCGGCGGCATTGGGCGCACCCACGGCGCCGCCCACCGCGCGCGCCACGCGCTCGCGCACGGCGGCCTCCAGGCCGTGCGTCAGCGTGGCATCGGCATGCTGGCGGGACGCCGATGGCACCCAATCGGAGATGGCCAGGAAGCCCTCCAGCTCGCCGCGCGCCACCACGCCCGCCAGCGCCGCCTTGACCGCTTCCTCGCGCGCCAGCACCTGGTCCGGCGAGTCGCCGCGCACCAGCAGGAACTGGGCGGGGCTCGGCGTGCCCAGCAAGCGCCCGGCGGTGCGCTGCGCCTCGATCAGCGCCGGCGGCGAGCTTTGCAGCTGGCGCACGTCATCCGCCACCCTGACCTGCCACAGCCCCGGTGCGATGAACAAGGCCAGGGCGCCCAGCAGCAGCATCGAAGCGCGATCCATGCCCACGCGCGGCCAGCGCGCCAGGCTGGCGGTCAGCCAGCTCGACAGGCGCGTCTGGCGCAGCTGGCCGCGGTCGAGCAGCGGGAACCAGAACACCACGGTCAGGAAAGCCGCCACCAGTCCCACGGCCGAGAACAGCGCCATTTGCCGCAGCCCCGGGAACGGCGCGATGCCCAGCGCCAGGTAGGCCACCACGCTGGTCGACAGCGCCAGCGCCATGCCCGGCAGCAGCCGGCGCATCACCTGCGGCGGCGACATGCCAGGGCTGGCCTGGCGCGACACGAAATAGTGAATGCCGAAGTCCTCGGCCACGCCCACCAGGCTGGCCCCGAACACCAGCGTGATCAGGTGGACGCGGTCAAAGACCAGCGCGGTGGCCGACACCGCGGCAGCCGTGCCGATCAGCAGCGACAGCCCCACCAGGATGATCGGGCGCAGCGAACGGAAGGCCAGCCAGACCAGCAGCAAGACCGCCGCCAGCGAGCCCCAGCCGATCACGTTCATCTCCAGGTTGGCCTGGGATGCGGCGGCTTCCGCGTGCAAGGGAATGCCGGCGGCCACCACGTGGACGCCGTCATCGCCCTGCGCGGCGGCGCGCTCGCCCAGCTGCAGCACGTCGCCGTAGTCCGTATTGCCGCTCACCGAGAACGCAGGCTTGGTGATGCGATACGTCAGCAGCACCCACTCCTTGCCCTCGGCGCTGAGCGCTGCGCGGCCATCACGCTCATGCACGCGCGTAATCGCCGCGCGCGACAGCCACCAGTCCTGCCAGAGCCCGATCGGGTCGGCTGCCCAGTCGGTCAGGCGCGGGCCAGTGGAAAGCTGGTAGAGCCGGGTCAGCGCCTGTTGGGACAGTGCATCGGGATCCGCCTGGCGCAGCATGGCGCGCTGGCTGTCGGTAAGCAGGCGGTCGCGGTAAGGCCGGTAGAAGGCTAGCGCCGCGTCGAGGTCGAAACTGGCGATGCGGTCCACCGGCTGCAGCAAGCTTGCTTTCGGTTTCGCAGCCGCGCTGAAGCGGTCGGCGGCGGCGCGGGCGCGGGCCCAGTCGGGCGCGCCGACCAGCACCACGATCTCGCGCGAGACGCCATCGGCCAGCCGGCGCAGCACGCGGTCGGCGGTGGCGGTGCGCTGGCTGGTGGGCAACAAGGCCATCACATCGGTGTCGAGCCGCGAGGCGCGCCAGAACTGCAACTGATGCACCGTCAGCGCGATCACCAGCAGCAGCCACGCCACGGCCAGCACCCGCTCCAGGGTGCTGAGCCCGTGCGCGGGCTTGCCGGTGGCCGGGGCGGCCTTTGCGGCCTTCGCCACCTTTGCCGCCTTACTCAAAGCGCTTCTCCTCGTCCGCGCCAAGCTTGCCGGCCGCACTCGGGTCGATCAGCTTGACGGTGGTGCTGTCGCCGCTGCCTTCTTCCAGGCGCACGTTGCGCACAAAGCGGTCCCCGGCCAGCTCGATGCGGCTGAATACGCGCCGCATGCCGGCGTCGGTCGGCGTCAGCGTCAGGGTCCAGCCGCTCTTGCCAACCAGCTGGCCGGCCACCTCGAAACGTGTGGACAACGCGCGCAGGTCGCCGCGCAGCACGGCAATCACCGATTCGCCCACGACCCGCATGGCGGGCTGGGCGTCTGCCTGCAACTGTTGCTGCACGCGGCCATCGGCACCGCGCATGACCAGCCGGTCCGGCGTGACCAGCAGGCTGGACGCAAACGGCTCACGGGTGCTCCACACCACGCCGCGCTCGCGCGCGAGCACGAAGTCACCGCGCGAGACCAGCGGATTGGCAAAGCCGGACAGGCGGCGCGTCTGCTCGAAGCGTCCGTGGATGACCGGGGCATCGGACAGGCGCGCAGCCACCGAGGCCAGCAAATCCGGCGCGGCCGCGACGGCAAGGCCAGGGCCAGCCAGCACGGCGCAGCACAGCACCAGCAACAGGCGGCGGCGCATCATGCCTGGCGCTCCGGCTGCGCCCCGTCTTGCAAGCCAAGGCACGCCAGCAGGACCGGCGGGCAGACGTACTGCATCTCGCCACTGGCCATGTCCACCGCCACCTGGATGGTGTAGCCCTTGGTCAGGCGCCGGCCGCTGGCGGCATCGCGGACCACATACTCGATCTTGAGCCGGTTCTCCCACTCGACGATGGTGGCGCGCACGATGAATGACTGGCCGTAGGTAAGCGGCCCGACATACTTGACGCGCATGTCCACCACCGGCCACGCATAGCCCGAGTCCCGCATGGCGGGGTAGTCGTAGTGGTAGCGCGCCAGCAGCGCGCAGCGCGCCTGCTCGAAATAGCGCACGTAGTTGCCATGCCAGACCACGTTCATCGGGTCGAGGTCGTGGAAGGCCGCGCTGAGCGTGATCTCAAAGCTGAAGTCCAGGGAGGCTTGGGGCATAAGATTGGGTATCGCGATATCCGGATTGAGGTCAGCTCTCGATGGGCGCGGCGCTGGCGCGCGCTGCGTCCGGCACGGCGCCGCCCTGCCCCCAGAAATCGTAGAAGTTGAACCAGTCGTAGGGCGACTCCACCAGCAGTTGCGACAGCCATTGCGCATAGCCGGCCGCATGCTCGGTCAGGATCGCGTCGCGCCGCGCGCGCGGCAGGCGCACTTCACGGGCCAGCTCGGTAAAGCGCAGCAGATGGCCGTCGCCCGAACGCACGCAGCCCATGGCGAACAGCGGGCATTCCAGCAGCGCCGCTAGCACATAGGGCCCCACGGGAAAGCGCGCGGGCGCGCCCAGGAACGGCACCGTCACGGCGCGGCCGCCATGCACCGGGACGCGGTCGCCGGCAATGGCCACGAACTCGCCCGCGCGGACCTTCTCGGCCAGCTGCAAGGCGGTGGCCGGCGAGATATCGTCGACCTGGAACAGCTGCAGTCCCGAGCGCGGGTCCAGCCGCGACAGGATGCGGTTGAACTGCGCCGCGTGCGCGGTATGCACCAGCACCGTCAGGCGCAGGCCGGCGCGCTGGTTGGCCAGCACCCGGCACAGCTCCAGGCAGCCCATGTGGGCGGTCACGATGATGCCGCCCTGCCCGCTGGCGATCTGCGCCAGCATCACCTCGGCGCCTTCGCGCCGCACCGCGCCGTAGCGGTAGCCGCCGCCGATGGCCAGCAGCTTGTCTAGCAACGTGTCGGCAAACGAGAACAGGTGGCGCAGGCTATGGCGCAGCCCCGGCACCATGCCCGCCGGGCCAACCGCGCCCGTGGCGGCCTGGATGCGGCGCAGATAGTCAAGCGACGCACGGCGCGCCAGCGGCTTGGCAAGCCAGTAGTAGGTCACCACCGGGTACAGCACCACGCGGAACAGCACGCGGCCGCACAGGCGATACAGCCAGTACAGGCTCCACACGCCCCATACGCAAGTGGATTCGCGGATCTGGCTCCAGTGACGGGCCATGCGCCCGGGTTGCGCCGCTTGGGTGGCTTGGGGTGCGCTCATGCCGGCCGCACCTTGCGCCACAGCAGTACCGGCAAGCGCTTGAGCATGCCGAAGAAGAGCCGCGTATGCATGGACGAGATCAGCACATTGTCGCGCCAGACCTGGAAATGGGAGACGCCGTCGGTGGGATACGTCACGCGCGTGGGTACGTTGACGATGCGCACGCCGCGCCAGACCAGATGCACCAGCACCTCGGTATCGAACTGCATGCGCCGGCCCAGCTTCACCTGGCGCACCAGCGGAAGCACGTGCCCGAGAGGATAGACGCGCAGGCCGCACATCGAATCGCGCACGGCGAACGACAACGTGTTGATCCAGACCCAGACGTGGGTCAGGTAGCGCGCCAGCAGCCGCACGCGCGGCACCGACTCGTCGTAGACCGGGCAGCCGCAGATCATGGCGTGTGGGCTGGCTTGCGCCAGGGCCAGGAACTGGGGGATGCAGCCGGCATCATGCTGCCCGTCGGCGTCGATCTGCAGCGCATGGGTAAATCCCATGCGCGCGGCCTGCTCGAAGCCCGCCATGATGGCCCCGCCCTTGCCCTGGTTCTGCGGCAGGCGGATCAGGTGGACCCGGTCGGCATGGCTTGCGGCAAGCTCGCGCAGCACACGCTCGCAGGCCGGGTTGCTGCCGTCGTCCACCAGCAGGCACGGCAACGGGTGCGCGAGAATGGCTTGCACCATCGCGCCGATGGCACGTTCGTGGTCGTAGACCGGGACGAGCGCCACGGGCTTAAACATCCGCCTCTCCAAAAATGATGCGCCCGCTGGCGTGCGGGCCGCGCGCCGAACTCAGGCGAAAGGCCAGCGCGCTGCGCTCGGGCTGCCAGGCCAGCGTCATGTGCACCAGGGTGCCGGGCGTGATCACAGCCTGGAACTTGAGTATCTCGATGCGGCGAAAGCGCGCGCGCGGCGGCACCGGCAGGCGCTCTGGCGCCAGCGCCATCACCCAATCGACCTGGGCCACGCCCGGCACGATGGGGCTGCCCGGGAAATGCCCGTCGAACACGGCCAGGTCCTCGCAGACCTCCAGCTCGGCGGCGGCGGACAGCGCGTCCTGTGCGGCGTGTGCGGCCTGCCAGCGCACGGCCGGCAGCACGCGGCGGAACACGTCGCGCAGCATGGCTTGCGTAGTCTTGCCCTGCGCGTTGCAGGGCAGCGCCTCGGCAAAGCTCCAGCGCCGCGGCAACGCCACCGCGTCCACGGCATCACCAAGGCGGGCGCGCAGCGCGGCAAGCAGGGCCGCGCGGCCTTGCCCGGCCAGCATGGCCGCGCCGCTCTCGCTGGGCACCACCACGGCGCCAAGGCGCGTGCCGACATCCAGCTCCAGCAGCACAACGCGCGCCTCGCGCACCAGCGGCGACGCGGCCAGCGCCTGCTCGACCTGGGTCAGCGATACGCGCTTTTCCTCGATCTTGACGATGCGGTCGGCGCGGCCCGCCAGGGTGAAGCCGCCATCCGCGGCGGGCAGCACATGGTCCGCGCACTGAAACCAGCCGTCGTCCGGAAGGTGCGCGGAGCACACCGCCAGGAAGCCGTCCTGCAAGCGCCATTGCACGCCCGGCAGCGGAGTCCAGCGGTCTTCGTGGCGGGCACGCTGCCGCCAGGCGATGCCGCCGGTTTCCGAACTGCCAAACACTTCGATGGGCGCTTGTCCCAGATGGCGCAGCGCATCGGCCGCGGCCTCCGGCGGCAAGGGCCCGCCCGACGAGAACACGGTGCGCAGCACGCCGCGGGCGGCAGACCAGTCGAGCGCCTGCGGCATGCGCCGCAGGTGTGCCGGGCTGGTGACCAGCAGCGCGGGTGCATCGCCGCACGCGCGCACGATTTCCTCATGGAAAGAGAGACGGTCCGCCGGCATGGCACGCGCCGCGGCAAGCGGCCACAACACGCAAAACAGCAGGCCGTAGATGTGCTGGTGCGACACCGTTGCCAGCACCCTCACCTGCGCCGGCAGCGCCGCGCCGAACGCTTCTTGCAGCGCCTGCACTTCCGCGTCGAGCTGCGACAGGTGCTTGACGATGGCGCCGGGCGCGCCGGTGGAACCCGAGGTAAACATCGTCACCAGCGTGTCGCGTGAGGCCAGCGCAGGCCAGTCCATGCTGTCGGCCGGCTCGACCCATGCTTGCGGCCAGAGGCCATCGGGCAACTCCCCGGCGCAGCCGTCGGCGCGCTCGCGCAATGCCGCCAGCGTTTCGGCGCGCGTGTCGCCGGGCAGCACCACGTGCTTGCCCGCGTGCCACGCGCCAAACAGCGCCGCCGCGAACTCGGTGGTCGATTCGATGTAGAGCGCCCAGGACTTGCCCGGTGCCGCGGTAAACGCTTGCCGCCAGGCGGCCACGCGCCGCACGAACTCCGGTGCGGTGGTCACGCCGGCCGCGCCATGCGCGACCACGTGCGAGCGCCGGGCCAGCGCTGCCATCAACCCGCTTACGCCCAGCCACTCAGCCATGCCGCCCCCTTGCCATTACACGCTGGCGCACAAGCCATTCGCCGGCGAACATGGCGCCGATCAAGCCGTAGGCGATGCCGCCGTTGTAAAGCGCCCAGATGCGGTCGCTGGCCAGCACGGCGGTCAGCGCGGCTATCGTGCCGTTGCACACGAAGAACACGCACCAGGCTTGCGTCACGCGGCGCGTGTACGCCACGCCCGAGGGCGGCAGGTCCGGCTCGCGCAGCCGCGCCAGCCGCTCCACCAGGCTGGGCGGGTGCCGCAGGCTCCAGCCAAACAAGCCCAGCATCGCGGCATTGACCAGCACGGGGTACAGCTTGAGGGGCAGCGCGTGGTTGGACGCGGCCACGATCGCGGCCAGCACGGCGGCGGCCACGGCAAGCAGGCGCCAGCCGGCCTGGCGGCTGGTCAGGGCGCGCAGCAGCGCCAGTGCCACCAGCGCCAGCGCCATCACGCGCGGCGACCAATGCTGCAGGCCGAAGTAGATCGCCACCGGATAGCACAGCGTCAGCACGCCGAGCAGCAATTTGCGCACGGGCATGCGCGCTCAGGCCGTGGCGGGCGAGTCGATCAGCAAGGCCAGCGCCTGCACCACGTCCTGCACGGTGCGCACGGCCTTGAACTGCTCCGGCTTGATCGGCTTGTTCAGCATTGGCTTGAGCTTCACCAGCAGGTCGACCGCGTCGATGCTGTCGATGTCCAGGTCGTCGTAGAGACGGGCTTCGGGACGAATGCGGGCCGGATCGATCTCGAAGGTTTCCTCGAGCACCGCGGCCACCCGCGCAAAGATTTCGTCATGGGTCATGATGGGCTTCCCCCTGTTCGGCTATGACCGGCCATGGTTGCCGGCCTGGCAAGTGGTATGTGGATCCTTGGCGTGTCGCGGGCAGGTTCAGGCAGAAGCCTGACCAGCGCGCTGCTGAGATGCGACGAACGTGGCCAGCGCTGTCACGCTGGCAAAGCGCGCGCGCATGTCTTCCTTGTCGCCGTTCATGGTCACGCCGTAGCGCTTTTGCAGCGCCAGCCCGAGTTCGAGCGCATCGATCGAATCCAGGCCCAGCCCTTCGATGAACAGCGGCGCGTCGGCGTCGATATCGTCCACGCCGATATCCTCCAGCGACAACGATGAAATGATCAGTTCCTTGATTTCTTGCTCAAGCGCCTTCACGGCGGACCTCCCTGGAAAAAAACTCGGATAGCGATTGGGTCAGGTGCCGCACCGCCAGCGCGTCGTCCAGTCCGGACGGCACCATCTGGGCGACACTGACATCCTCTCGCACGTCAATGATGTAACGGGGCCTGCGGGCCGGCACGCGGTACCACTTCTCACCCTTGGTGAGCGTGGGCGGCTCGCACCGGATCACCACAGGCGTCAGCGCAAAGCCGCCGCGCACCGCGACATTGGCCGCACCCCGTTGCAGGCGCAGCGGGCCATGCAATGGCGTGCGCGTGCCCTCGGGGAAGATAACGAGATTATTGCCCGCGCGCAGCGAGGCAATGCAGTCATCCACCATGCCCGCGCCGGAGTCATTGCAGACGTAACCGGTGGCGCGCACCGGGCCACGGGTAAACGGGTTGTGGGCCAGGCCGGAGCGCACCACGCAATCGGCCTGGCGCGTCAGCGCGATCAGAAAGACGACATCGATCAGCGACGGATGGTTGGCCACGATCAGCAAGCCCTGGCGGCGCAGCCGCTCGGGATGCAGCACCTCGTAGCGGATCACCCCGACCGAGCGCATCAGCCACAGGAAAAGCCGGAATGCGTAATGCACCACGTTCTTGCAGACCCGCTGCCGGCGCGCCGAAGACCACAGCAAGACCGCAAGCAACGGAAACACGATCACCCGCAGCACAAGCCCGCCAACGCCGAAGCTGGAGAAGCACAGCCCGGTCGCGCAGACGCGCCAGGCCCGGTCCAGGCGCTCAACCATGTCGCAGCCACCTCCAGCCGGCGCGCTCCCCGGCGTGGCGCAACTCGGTGTCGCCGGACAGCATGAAGCGCAGCACCTCCAGCCCGTGCGGCAGTGTCGCGCCGGCGGCGGCCGGCAGGGCCTCCCCCACCACGTCAAGACTGAACACCGGATGCCCCGCCTGCGGCATGCCGACCCGCCACGCCCACCCGAACAGGCACTCCGGTTCGTCCGCAAAGACGGCATAGGCCTCGGGCAGCGGCGCCTCGTAGTGCACCAGCAAGACTTCCGGGGCGCCGTCTGCCAGCAGGCTGCACGCTTCCACCACCCCCGCTTCCACCGTATCGCGGCCCGCGGCCAGGGCTTGCAGGTTGCCCGGGTCGCCCCGGTCGATCGAATACAGCGCGCCGATGGCGTTATGCACGGACAGGCCGAAGGCCGTGGGCGACAAGGGCTCGCCGTCGGCAAGGTCCCCGAGCATCTGCAGCGGGCGCAGGGTGTCGCCGTGGCGCGATGCGAAGATGACGGGAATGCCGTCCACGCCCGGCTGGCAGGCATAGGCGGGGTGCAAGGCCGCGCGGCCCAGCGCGGTGATCCTGCGGCGCAGCATCGGGGCCATGGCGGCCAGCGTGGGCAATGCGTCGCCTTTGGGCAGCCAGGGCGCGCGGCTCCAGGCCTGCCAGGCTTGCTGCGTTTCTAGTTGTGCTGCACATGCCGCCCATGCGCGAATACCAAATTCCATTGCCGTGCCGTTCGCGTAGGGTGGATGAAAAGGCGGGTCGCTGCCGGCCCGCGGGTGATGCCGGTTGATGCCGGGTGATGCGCACCGAAGCCAGCAGACAGGCAGGCGATTTCGCGCACATCACGAACGCGCCCGTTGCCGCATTTTATGGGCTGATGCCGCCTGCTTGCCCGGGTTTACCGCTTGATTGCTGCTTGATTACCATTTTTGCATTGACCCCGGGGCCGCTGCCGTGACGGACAAGGCTGCCAGCCGGTAATCCGGTGTTAAATCGGCATTAATTCGGTGTTTACGACCGGAAACCCGCGAAACTGACCCCCGGCGACCCGCCGGCGGAAGCCGTGGGACATCAAAACATCATATTTGCCAGGAATGCCGAACTTTGGCCTGTCCTTTTTGTCAGGGCCGAATTCTCGCACAAAGGCGCGGCAACAGGGGATGCAAGAAGGTTAAGAAGGTTGTCAATTGTAACGGCGCGCGCCTGCCGGCCATGCGGTGGCGTAGCCATGCCTGTCAAGGCCAGGAGGGAAATGGGGGATGAGAGCGAGGGGGAACGTGACCGGGTGTATCCCCCGCCCGGCGTAGCGCGGCGGGGGCCCATGGCAAAACGAGCGTGATGCGGCTTACAGCGCGGGCAGGATCTTCCCTGCCACCTCGCCGAAGCCGACGCGGTAGCCATCGCCCTGGCACCAGCCGGCCATGACCACTTCGTCGCCGTCTTCCAGGAAACCGCGCTTGCTGCCGTCGGCCAGCGTCAAGGGCTCGGCACCGTTACGGGTCAGTTCCAGCAAGCTGCCGTAGGAATCCGGCGTGGTGCCGCTGATGGTGCCGGAGCCCATCAGGTCGCCCACACGGACATTGCAGCCGGACACGGTGTGGTGCGCCAGTTGCTGGACCATGGTCCAGTACATGGCCTTGAAGTTGGTGCGGCAAACGGTGGTGGCCTGCGCGGCGCCTTCAGGGCGCAGCGAGACTTCCAGCGCGATGTCATAGGCGTTGCGCTCGGGCTGCTGCAGATACGCCAGCGGCTCGGGCGATTGCACCGGATTGTCGCGGCGGAATGGCTCGAGCGCGTCCATGGTGACCACCCATGGGGAGATCGAGGTGCCGAAGCCCTTGCTGTTGAACGGGCCCAGCGGCACATACTCCCACTGCTGGATATCGCGCGCGCTCCAGTCGTTGAGGATCACCATGCCGAACATGTGCCCGGCGGCCGCAGCGGTGCTGACCGGCTCGCCCAGGGTCGACGGCTTGCCGACGATGAAGGCCATTTCCAGTTCGTAGTCGAGCTTCTGGCAAGCCGTAAAGACCGGGCGCGGCGCGTTCGGCGGCTTGATCTGCCCCTTCGGGCGGCGCAGCTCCGTGCCGCTCACCACCACCGAGCTGGCGCGGCCGTTGTAGCCGATGGGAATCTCCAGCCAGTTGGGCAGCAGCGCATTGTCCGGATCGCGGAACATGCGGCCGACGTTGGTGGCGTGCTCGCGCGAGGAGTAGAAATCGGTGTAGCCGGGGATGTCCACCGGCAGGTGCAAGGTCGCCCAGGCCATCGGCACCAGGGCCTGCTCATGCAGGGCCGACTTGGGATGCAAGGTGGTGTCGTCCGCCGCCAGCATGGACGTCAGGCGCTGGCGGGTTTCAGTCCATGCCGGCTTGCCGAGCGCGATGAAGGCGTTGAGCGTGGCGCCGCCAAACACGCCTTTGACGCAGGCAGGCAGCAGGCCAGCCTCGTCCAGCACCGACAGGTCGAGAATGAAGTCGCCGATGGCGACGCCTACGCGCGGGCCCTGCCCGTTCGGGGAAAAGATGCCGTAGGGCAGGTTCTGCAGCGGGAAATGCGTAACGCCATCATTGGCGGATTCGATCCAACTTTGCTGGACAGTGGTCATCGGGGGCTCCGGAGGGCAATGACAAGGGTGCCGGCGACACGCGCCGCGCGGGCACCCTGGATTCATGATGGTTGGCCGGGTGAAGCCGGCCTTGGGACTTGAGGATCAGCGCTCGTTGGGGTTGAAATGCTTCTTCAGGCCCTGCCAGCACCTGTAGTAGTCGTCCTGCAACTGCGCCGACTCCGCTGCATACGGCGTCGGCCGGATCACGGCCGGTGTCTCGAACATGAACGCCATGGTATCGCCGATGTGATGCGGCTGCGAGGTATCCGCGGCGGTGGCCTTGGCGAACGTCTCGGCATCCGGGCCGTGGCCGCTCATGCAATTGTGCAGGCTGGCGCCGCCCGGCGAGAAGCCATCGGCCTTGGCGTCGTAGACACCTTCGATCAGGCCCATGAACTCACTGGCGATGTTGCGGTGGAACCAGGGCGGGCGGAAGGTGTTCTGCATCGCCAGCCAGCGCGGGCCAAAGATGACGAAATCGATGCTGTCCACGCCCGGGGTGTCGGACGGGCTTTGCAGCACCAGGAAAATCGAGGGGTCCGGGTGATCGAAGCTGATCGAGCCAATGGTATTGAAGCGGCGCAGGTCGTACTTGTACGGCGCGTAATTGCCATGCCAGGCCACCACATCCAGCGGCGAGTGCCCGATCGCGGCGCGCCACAGGTTGCCCTGGAACTTCGCCACCAGCTCGAAATCGCCCTCACGATCCTCATACCATGCATGCGGCGTGAGGAAGTCGCGCGGATTGGCCAGTCCATTGGAGCCGATGACGCCCAGGTCGGGCAGGCGGAACAAGGCGCCGTAGTTTTCGCAGATATAGCCGCGCGCCTCGCCATCCGGCAACTCCACGCGAAAACGCACGCCGCGCGGGATCACCACAATCTCCCGCGGCTCGACGTCCAGCAGGCCCATCTCGGTCGCCAGGCGCAGCCTGCCCTGCTGCGGCACGATCAGCATCTCGCCATCGGCGTTGTAGAAGAAGCGATCCGTCATCGACCGGTTGGCCAGGTACAGATGGATCCCGCAACCCGACATGGCCTCCGGGCCACCGTTGCCGGCCATGGTGATGATGCCGTCGACAAAGTCGGTGGGCTCCTTGGGCATCGCCGGCGGGCTCCAGCGCATCTGGTTAGGCGATGGCGGCACTGCATCGAAATGACTGACGATGCGCGACTGCTCGACCCGCGTGAACGGCTCATGCATCGCCGCCGCACGGATGCGATAGCACCAACTGCGCCGGTTGTGCGCGCGCGGCGCGGTAAACGCCGTACCGGAAATCTGCTCGGCATACAGGCCATACGGCGCGCGCTGGGGCGAGTTCTGCCCCACCGGCAGCGCACCAGGCAATGCCTCGGTGGCGAACTCATTGGCAAAACCGGATTGGTAGCCGGGCGTGCCGTGATCGGGCGCCTGCCCTGTCACGTTCACAACATTCAATTGCGTCTGCGTCATGTCTTGGGTCTTCCTCTTACGCTTGCGCTTGCGATTGCGCTTTCGATGAATCGAGCACGCCCGCGCGGGCTAGCTCCATGGCTTCCTGCAGAACAGCAAGATCGCCGATGTGGTTGGCCAGCAGCAGGATCAGTTGCGCGTTGGCGGACTGGCTCTGCGCGTCGGTGAGATCGCGATGCATGTCGATCAGCGCCTCGTAGAAGTCGTCCGGACGGGCAAGGTTGGGTTCGGTACTCAGCGGCATTGGCTTGTCTCCCTACGCCTCAGGCCACTGCCGCGGCGGGCATGGTGGCCGAGTGATCACACTGGCGGTGTCTTTCGAACTTTGGATCTTGAATTTCACAATCCGTAATCGATTTACCATATCGTAATCTTACGCTCCGGACGTGTCAAACCGGTATCTGCCCTTATTTCGCTGCGGACGGCAAAAAACGGTGGGCACTACGTTTGTAGGTTAGGCGCGAAGGACGGGGGGAGACAAAGACATGACGCCAGACGGCGAACAAGCGCGGGCAGCCCGAGCAATGTCAGGCGGAGAAGAGAATCACGAAGTGCAGGGAGAAAGCGACAGGCTCGACAGGCAAACGCATGACCCGGCCTCGACGCGGGTGCGAGGCCGTCAAAGACAGACGGACGCCGCCAGGCGCGGCATCCGGCCATCCATGCAAAGCAGGCAAAACCCCAACAGCAGGCACGTGGGGGCGTGCCCGCTGCTGGCATGGCAAGCGCACGCCAGTCCGGCCGCAGACCCGGCCGGAACCAGCGCGAGTGCTCAGGCTGGCTTGTGACCTTCGCCCGGGCTCGACGCGAAGCCTGTGCTGACCGGGGTGGCCGGTGCAGGGCTTACGGCAGTGGGCGTTGCGGCAGGCGCCTGCCCGGCCATCGAAGCGGCCGTGACGCCGCCATTGCGGCTGGCAATAAACGCGTTGACGTCGGCAGCAAGATGCTGGGGTGCCAGCACCACTTCCAGGCCAAGCGCCTCGCAAGCCGCTAGGAAAGTCGACATGCGGGGGTCGGCCTGACCCGATTCTGCCCGCAAGTAAGCTTCCCGGGAGATCCCGGCCTTACGGGCGACGTCTTCCTGCTTGAGCTTTCGCGCTCGGCGCAACGCCCGCAGTTGCCGGAACGGTTCGCTAGCGCCTCTAGGCACGGCTGTACTGTTCATGTCGGTCTCCAGTCACCAGTGAAAAAAAAGTGCGCGGACGTGCATTCGAGTATAGAGCACGCAAAGCGTTCCGTATGTAATCAGGGCAACACTTTGTGCAGATTTCTTGTTGGCACCCTGCACAGGCTAATCCTAGTCTGTCAATAGGTCCGATACAGCACAATTATCTGCCTCCGTGGTGACATAACGGGCGGCGGTGAAATAGGTTGACGAAACTGCACAAGCGCGAGATTGACAATACGACCGGTCGTGCTATTCTTTCGCGATGCAGAAAGGACAACTTACCCGCGCAGCCATCATCGAGCAGGCCCTGGACACGGCCGCCCAGGTCGGGTTCGAGCAATTGTCGCTAGCCACATTGGCCGCCGACACCAGCATGTCCAAGAGCGGGCTTTACGCGCATTTCAAGTCCAAGGAAGCCTTGCAGCAGGCAGTTCTGGCGCTCGCCCTGGAGCGCTTTTCGGACATCGTCATCAGGCCGGCCATGCGCCTGCCGCGCGGCACGCGCCGGGTGCAAGCCCTCTTCGAAGGGTACATGCTCTGGCTCGGTGGATCGGTCAACAAGGGACGCTGCCTGTTCATGGCGCTAGGCCAGGAATACCGCGACCGCCCCGGTGCCGTCAGGGATCAGGTAGTGGAGTCGCTGAAAGACTGGCACAGCCTCATCGCCAGGGCCGTGACCGACGCGATCGAGGAAGGCGATCTTTCTCCGGCACAGGACGCGCGGCAGTTCGCCTTCGAGATGGTCGGCATCGGCATGTCCTTTCAACAGTCTTACAAGCTACTGGGCCGTGAAGACACCGAGACCATGGCCCGCCGGGCGTTCGAGTCGCTGCTCCGCCGCGCCGAGCTTGCGCAACCCGCGCGCAAGTAGCCAAGGGCGCGCAGACACTTGCGCGAGACGCCTTGCGCGAGACAGACCGGGATGAAATTCGAGACGGCAGGATGTCGTCTTTTTTTGAAATAAAAAAATAGCACGACTGGTCGGTCTTACGGAGGGGTATCACCCCACTCCAATGACCCGGCCCGGAATGCCAGAAGGCTTCGCTGGAGGTGACCACCGTGACGCAAGCGATTTACTCATCGACCAAGAACCGCCAGGCAGCGCCAAGAACCAAGGCGCCAGTACGCTTGGGGCGCCTTGGCTGGCAATTGGCCGAGCTGCTTTATCCGGCCGGCGTAGCGCGCGCGCTCGAGCACGCATGGTTCCGCCCTCCCCATGGCAATGGCCCGAATGGCGCAGGCCGCGAACTGCTTGACCGTGCGCGCGCAGACTGGGCGCTCGTGACCGGCCAGGGAGCGAGCCGGCGTGTGCGCGTTTATCGATGGGGCAACACCGGGCCGACCGTCTTGCTGGCCCACGGCTGGGGTGGCCATGCCGCCCAGTGGCAGCCGCTGGTTGCGCCGCTGCTGGCGGCTGGCATGCGCGTGGTCGCCTTTGACGCGCTATCGCACGGCGGCTCCGACGCGGGTGCGCGCGGCGCGGGCCAGACTTCTGTTGTGGAAATGTCACATTCGCTGTTGGCCACGGCGTGGCACGCCGGCCCGATCCACGCAGTGATAGCGCATTCGCTCGGCAGCGCCGCGCTGGCGCTGGCCGTGCGCGAAGGCTTGCACCTGCAGGCTGCCGTAATGATCGGCCCGCCGGCCGACATGCACACTGCCGCCGCGGCATTGGCCTGGCGGCTCGGCATTGGCCCCGGCGTACTGGCCCGCATGCAGCGCAACAGCGAGCGCTGGTTGGGCATGCCGTGGTCTGCGTTCAACGTCCCGGCCATCGGGCGCGCCCGCCCGGTGCCGCCCACGCTGGTGATCCACGACCGGCAGGACAAGGAAGTGGGCTGGGAAAGCGGCGCGGCCATTGCCGGTGCATGGCCTGGCGCGCAGTTGATGGCCACGGACGGACTGGGCCATCGCCGTGTCCTGCACGACGCGCAGGTCATCGCGCGGGCGGTATCGTTCATCCACGGCGCCGCGAACGCGCCCGGGCTTGCCGAGGCAACTCGCAGGATGCAAGCCCAGGCCGATGCCTGACTGACTCCCAAACCCTGCTTGCGGCAGCGATTTTGGGGCATGCCCCAAAATCGCCGCTGGCGGTTTGGGTCCGGTCTTGGCGGTTAATTGCCGATTCAAACAAAAAAGGAAGGCCGGCAGGCACCTCACCCACCGGCCTCCTCCCTGGCGGCGCGTCATACTCCTACGTCAGAACCCTTCCAGCACCAGCTTGCCGATGGTCCGCCCGCTCTCCAGCATGGCATGGGCGCGGCGCAGGTTGGCCGCGTCGATCCGCCCGAGGTTCTCGCCCAGCGTGGTCCGCAGCCGGCCGGCATCGACCAGCCGTGCCACCTCGTTGAGCAAGAGATACTGCTCGATCATGTCCGGCGTGCCAAACATCGAGCGGGTGAACATGAACTCCCACACAAAGGTGGCGCTCTTGCTCTTCAGGTCGCCCACGGCCAGCGGGCCGCTGTTCTCCACGATCGAGCAGATCTTGCCTTGCGGCGCAATCACGGTCGCCATGGCAGCAAAGTGGCGGTCCGTGTCGTTAAAGCACAGGATGTAGTCGACCTCGGCAAACCCGAGCTTGCGCAACTGGGCCGGCATGTCGCCACGGTGATCGATGGTGTGGTCAGCGCCCAGATCGCGGCACCAGGCAGCCGACTCCGGCCGCGACGCGGTGGCGATGACCGTCAACCCCGCCAGCGTCTTGGCTAGTTGAATGCCGATGGAGCCCACGCCCCCTGCCCCGCCGATGACCAGCACGCTGCGCCCGGCATGCTCGCCCTGCGGCGAGACGCCCAGGCGATCAAACAAGGCTTCCCACGCCGTAATAGCGGTCAGCGGCAACGCTGCGGCCTGGGCAAAGTCGAGCAATGCAGGCTTATGGCCGACGATGCGCTCATCCACCAGGTGAAACTCGCTATTGGCGCCAGGCCGGGTAATGCTGCCAGCGTAGAAGACCGGGTCGCCCACCTTGAGCAGGGTGACATCCGGGCCCACCGCGGCCACTGTGCCTGCCGCATCCCATCCGAGCACGCGCGTGGCGGGCTCGACCTTGTCCTTGGGCGCGCGGACCTTGGCATCCACGGGATTGACCGAGATGGCCGCCACCTTGACCAGCAGGTCGCGGCCTTCGGGCACGGGGGTGGCGATGTCCACGTCGACCAGGGATTGCGGGTCGTCGATCGGCAGGTAACGGGTCAGGCCAACGGCTTTCATTGCGGGTTCCATCAGGTCAATCAAGCAGGTTCTGCGGCGCGGGATTGCGCCATGGCCACAGCGTATCCCCCTTGCCGCGCATTGATTAGCCGGAAAATCCAACAATCAATTTCCCGATTTTCCGGAAAATCTAGCCATCTCCTTGTTTGCTGCCCGCCGCAAGGATCTGTCCGCCCCCAAAACTGGACTGCCGTGGCACCTCGCCACCCAGCGTGATGCGGATCGCGCAGTACTTGAACTCCGGGATCTTGCCGAAGGGGTCCAGCGCCGCATTCGTCAGCTTGTTGATGGCGGCCTCGTAGTAGCAGAACGGCACGAACACCGCGCCGCGCGGCGTACCGTCGTCCACCCGGGCAAACAGCGATACCTGGCCCCGGCGCGATGCAAGCGTTACCACGTCGCCCGGCTGGCCACCGATGGCGGCAAGGTCGAGCGGATGCACCAGCGCCACCGGTTCCGGTTCGATGGCATCCAGCACGCCCGCGCGCCGGGTCATGCTGCCGGTATGCCAGTGCTCGAGCTGCCGGCCGGTGATAAGCACGACCGGGTACTCCTGGTCGGGCCGCTCGGCCGCGGGAATGATGTCGGCAGGGACGAATCGGGCCCGGCCCGAAGCCGTCGGAAACGCGTCCGTAAAGATGACCGGCTCCCCCGGGTCGCCTTCAGCGCGGCAGGGATAGGTCACCGCGCCCTCCCGCTGCAAGCGTTCCCAGGTAATGCCGCCGATGCTGGGCATGGCATGGCGCATCTCGTCGAACACGTCGGCCACGCTCGCGTACGACCAGTCCAGCCCCAGCCTGGCGGCCATCTGCTGGATGATCCACAGGTCCTGCCGCGCTTGCCCGGGCGGATCGATCGCCTGGCGGCCAAGCTGCACCGTGCGGTCGGTGTTGGTAAAGGTGCCCGTCTTCTCGGGGAACGCCGAAGCCGGCAGCACCACATCGGCGAGGTAGGCGGTCTCCGTCAGGAAGATATCCTGCACCACCAGGTGGTCCAGCGCCGCCAGCGCCTCGCGCGCATGCTGGGCATCGGGATCCGACATAGCCGGGTTCTCGCCCATGATGTACATCCCGCGCACTTCGCCCCGCTCGATGGCCCGCATCACTTCGACCACGGTCAGCCCCGGCTGGCGATCCAGCGTCATGCCCCACAACGACTCGAAGCGCGCAACAGCCTCGGGATCGTCGACACGATGGTAGTCCGGATACATCATCGGGATCAGTCCGGCGTCGGAGGCGCCCTGCACGTTGTTCTGGCCGCGCAGCGGGTGCAGCCCCGTGCCCGGCCGGCCGATCTGCCCCGTCATCAGCGCCAGGGCGATCAGGCAACGGGCATTGTCTGTGCCGTGGATATGCTGGGAGATCCCCATGCCCCAAAGGATCATCGAGGCTTTGGAACTGGCGTACAGCCGTGCCACATAGCGGATGGTGTCTGCGTCGATGCCGCAAACCGGCGCCATCAGCTCCGGGCTGTAGGCCGCCACATTGCGCTGCAGTTCCTCATAGCCAATGGTGCGGCTGGCGATGAAATCCTGATCGACCAGTCCTTCGGCCACGATCACATGCATCATGGCGTTGAGCAGTGCCACATCGGTATCGGGCTCGAACTGCAGGAAGCGATGGGCGAAGCGCGCCAGGTCGCCGCGGCGCGGATCTGCCACGATCAGCCTGGTGCCATTTTTTACCGCGTTCTTGATCCAGGTTGCCGCCACCGGATGGTTCACCGTTGGATTGGCGCCGATCACGATCACCACCTGCGCGCGCGCCACATCCATCACCGGGTTGGAAACCGCGCCCGAGCCGATGCCTTCGAGCAGCGCCGCCACCGACGACGCGTGGCAAAGCCGCGTGCAATGGTCCACGTTATTGCTGCCGAAGCCGGTGCGCACAAGCTTTTGAAACAGGTAGGCCTCTTCATTGCTCCCCTTGGCGGAGCCAAAGCCGGCCAGCGCGCGCTTGCCGTACGTGTCGCGGATGGCCATCAGGCTGGTGCCAGCGAGGGCAAGGGCCTCATCCCAGCTGGCTTCGCGGAACACATCCATCACGCGCGCAGGATCCATCACGAAATCGCCCCGCTTGGGGGCGCCTTCGCGCCGCACCAACGGCACCGTGAGCCGGTGCGGATGCTGGGCGTAATCGAAGCCATAGCGGCCTTTCACGCACAGGCGCATCTGGTTGGCCGGCCCAGGATGCCCTTCGACAAACAGGATGCGGTTGTCCTTGACGTTGTAGGTGAGCTGGCAGCCCACCCCACAGTACGGACATACCGATTCGACCTGGCGATCCGGCACCGGCAACGCGGCGTCGCGGGCCGGCATCAGCGCGCCGGTCGGGCAGGCCTGCACGCACTCGCCGCAGGCCACGCAGGTGGAGGCGCCCATCGGGTCGCCCATGTCGAACACGATCGCCGCCTGGTCGCCGCGAAAGGCCAGCCCGATCACATCGTTGACCTGCTCCTCGCGGCAAGCGCGCACGCAGCGGGTGCACTGGATGCAGGCATCGAGATTGACGGCGATGGCTGGATGGGACAAATCGGCCGGCACGGCGGCGCGCGGCGCAAAGCGCGGCTTGCCGACGTCCAGCCGGGCCGACCAATGATCCAGCGCATTGTTGCGCGTGTAATGCGCCTCGCGCATATCGGACTGAAGCAGCGCCAGCACCATGCGCTGCGAGTGCAGCGCGCGCTCGGAGGCGGTCAGCACCTCCATGCCCTGGGCAGGATAGCGGCAGCACGACGGCGCCAGCACGCGCTCGCCCTTGATCTCCACCATGCAGGCGCGGCAGTTGCCGGCGGTGTCCAGGCCGTCCTTGTAGCACAGGTGCGGGATGTCGAACCCCTCGCGCTGCGCCACCTTGAGCAAGCTCTCGCCAGGCCCTGCGCACACGTCCCGGCCATTCAGGCGGAACGTCACCGTGGTACCCGAGGAGGCATCCACTTGCGCGCGCTCGGCGCGGGTCAGTGCATTCATCTCGCCCTCGCTTATCAGGCCAGTTCCTGGGGAAAATACTTGATCACGCAATCCACCGGGTTGGGCGCCGCCTGCCCCAACCCGCAGATCGACGCATCCCGCATCACCGCAGACAAGTCCGCCAGCGCGGCCAGGTCCCATTTCGGCTGTGCGATCACATCCAGCGCCTTGGCCGTGCCCACACGGCATGGTGTGCACTGTCCGCAGGATTCATGCTTGAAGAAGTGCATCAGGTTGCGCGCCACGGCCACCGCACTGTCCTGCTCTGAAAACACCACGATGGCGGCTGATCCGATAAAGCAACCGTAGGGCTGCAGCGTATCGAAATCCAGCGGAATATCGCCCAGGGACGCCGGCAGGATGCCGCCCGAGGCGCCGCCCGGCAGGTAGCCATAAAAGCAATGGCCGTCCTGCATGCCACCGCAGTATTCCTCGATCAGCTCACTCACGGTGATCCCCGCTGGCGCCACGTGCACGCCGGGCAGTTTCACGCGCCCCGACACCGAGAACGAGCGCAGCCCGTGCCGGCCATGGCGTCCCTGCGCGGCGAACCAGCCCGCGCCTTTTTCAAGGATCTCGCGGACCCAGTAAAGGGTCTCGAAATTGTGCTCCAGCGTGGGCCGGCCGAACAAGCCGACCTGCGCCACATAGGGCGGACGCAGCCTGGGCATGCCGCGCTTGCCTTCGATCGATTCGATCATGGCAGACTCTTCGCCGCAGATATACGCGCCGGCGCCACGCCGCAGCTGGATCTGCGGCATGTCCGGGATCGGCGGCTCGGCCTGCAGCCGGCGCAGCGCTTGGCCAAGCACGGCACGGCAGCCTGCGTATTCGTCGCGCAGGTAGATGTAGATGGCGCTGACCTGGGTCACCGCGGCGGCGATCAGCATGCCTTCCAGGAAGCGATGCGGGTCGCGCTCAAGGTAGACGCGGTCCTTGAAGGTACCGGGCTCGCCCTCATCCAGGTTGACCGCCATCAGGCGCGGGGCCGGCTCCGCCATCACGATCCGCCATTTGCGCCCGGTGGGGAAACCCGCGCCACCCAGCCCGCGCAAGCCGGAATCCTCCATTGTGCGCAGCAATGATTCGGAATCATGCTCCCCCGAGGCCACTGCGCGCAGCAACTGATACCCACCTTGCGTGCGATAGTCGTCATAGCCCAGATGGGCTTCGGGCGCGTGATGCACGGCGCGTGCAGCCACCGTGTCCGCAATGGTCTGCGCACTCGCAAAATCCACCGGGTTCTGCCCGACCAGCGCGGCGGGCGCGCGCTCGCAGCGGCCGATGCAGGGCGCCGCCACCACCTTGACTTCGCTGCCCAGCAGGGCCGGCAGCCGGGCGAGCAGGTCGCGCCCCCCGCCCAGCTCGCAGGCGATGCCTTCACACACGCGCACCGTCACGGCGGCCGGCGGCCGGATGACGCCATCTCCATCCTCGCGCACTACATCGAAATGATGATAGAAAGTGGCGACTTCATAGACCTCCGCCATCGACAGCCCCATCTCCTGCGCCAGCGCCACCAGGTGCGGGATCGCCAGCTGGCCGAAGCGATCATTGATGGCATGCAGGTGCTCGATCAGCAGGTCACGCCGGCGCGGTGCGTCGCCCAGGGCTGCCTGGACTTCGGCCAAGGCTGCCGGGTCGGGCTGCCTCCCCTTGGGCTGGCGGCGCTTGCGCGCCTTGCCGATATCCTGGACCGCGATGGGAATGACGACCTGGTTCATGGCAATCTCGAAAAGCAGTCTCTTGGGGGTGCCGAATGGCAACGGGGCAAGCGCTACACGTGCTTGCCCGCCGCTCCGGTTTTATCTTGCACTGCACGCGGCTCCCGCTACCCGCAGCGGGAGCCGCGGGAGGGTTTTCGCTTTCGCCTTCGATCATATCCCTAATCCCGCGGCGCATTGACCGCACCGACCCACGCCGGCAACCCCCTCAGGTCAGGTCCTCCGGCACCGCGCGATATCCCATCGGCGCGCTGGTGTTGGCATGCACATATTTCTTGGCGTGGGCTTCGCGCATTGGCTTGAGCACGAACAGGGCCAGGAAGGCGGACAGCGCCGCCATGCCCGAGGCAAGCATGAAGACCGCGTGCCAGTCGCCGGTGGCGGCGGTGATGACGCTGGAGAACGGCACCAGCAGCGCAGCCGTGCCCTTGGCGGTGTACAACAGGCCAGCATTGGTGGCGGCAAACCTGGGCCCGAAGGTGTCGCCGCAGGTTGCCGGGAACAGGCTGTAGATCTCCCCCCAGGCGAAGAACACGATACCGGTCAGCACCACGAAAGCGATGGGATCCTGCCCGTACTTAGCCAGCAGCAGAATGCCCACCGCCTCGATCGCAAAGGCCAGGAACATCGTGTTCTCACGGCCAATGTTGTCCGAGATCCAGCCAAAGAAGGGACGCGTCAGCCCATTGAGCACGCGGTCGATGGTGAGGGCGAAAGTCAGTGCGGGCAACGTCAGGCCGAGCAGCGAAACCGGCACGCCATCGAGGCCGAAATCCTTGGCGATCGGGCCCAGTTGGGCGGTCGCCATCAGGCCGCCGGCCGCCATCATCACGAACATCGCGTACATCACCCAGAAGATCGGCGAGGACAGGACCTGGCGCGGCGAGGCATTGTAGGCAGCCGTCTTGACCGCGGACGTGACCTGGTTCAGCACCTTGGCCGAAGGGGGATAGAGCGCCATGCCCAGGAAGAAGACAATCAGGCCCTGGCCCAGGCCGAACCACAGGAACGTGGCCTCGTAGCCGCTGGCCTTGATCATGTTGGCAATCGGCACCACGGTCAGCGCGGAGCCCGCGCCAAAGCCGGCGGCGGTGATGCCTGCCGCCAGCCCGCGCCGGTTGGGGAACCACTTCAACGCATTGCCCACGCAGGTGCCATACACCGCGCCCGCCCCCACCCCGCCCACGGCTGCCGCGAAATAAAGCATCGGCAGCGACGCGGCCACGGAGTTCAAGGCCCAGGCAATCGCACACAGCAGGCCGCCACCCACCACGACCGGACGCGGGCCGTACTTGTCCACGAGGTAGCCCTCGATCGGCACCAGCCAGGTTTCCGTAACAACGAAGATGGTGAACGCCACCTGGATCGCCGTGCGGCCCCAGTGGTACTTGTCATCGATCGGGTTGACGAACAGTGTCCAGCCGTATTGCATGTTGGCGATCATCGCCATGCAGATCACGCCAAATACGAGTTGAACCCAGGGTGAGGCAAAGCGTGACTCGGGCGCGTTTTGCTGATGCTCCATGGTGTCTCCTTATGGCGGGCGGGGCCGCCTTATGTGGAAAGGGCGTCTTCGGACACCTCTTTTGGGACGGCACCGCTTGTGCTGCATCCCAGATACTGCGGTCGTTTCAGTGCTATACAGTATGTGATATATCAATATAGTCAAGACGCTTTTAGCCCACTTGGCGGACCATGAAACTACCCGGAAATGGCGATGGCAATGCACCGGAAAGCGGCATGAAGGTTACTCGTGCGCCACGCGCATCAAAGTGGGCGAGCGGCGCAAGCCGGCTTGCTGAAGGATCAATGACTTAGGGGTTTTACGCCGCATCAATGGCGCGCGTGGACAAGCGGTTATGGGGCACGACAAGTTGGTGCGGGGACCTGGCCGGCGCGGCGCCGCAAAGACCATCCTCGGGAAAGTCCCTAGATAAAGTCAGGCAGACCGGCGCATCAATGTACTGAATGTCTGGCCCTTCAGGACAGAAGAGCGGAGGGAGCGAACAAGGAGCTTGCGATCCGCGCAACGGCGAAAAGGTGCCCTGGAAGGCTCTATGCAAGCGACCCCTGCAATCAAACCAAGGGAATCTGGCGGAGGAATCTGGCGGGACAAGGCCCCCGCTCCAGCGCAGCGGCAGCGATTGGCGGCCAGGTGGCCCGCCAATCGCACCACGCGAGCATCAGGCGCGGGCCAGTTTGGGTCGCGCGCTCACGCCGGACGGAGCCGGGCTGGCGCGGCCGATGCCGGCAGTTTCCTGCGAAGCGCCAAGGCCAGCAAAGCGTCCATGCTCCTGGGCGCGGGCCAGCACAGGGGTCGGCACGCGGGTAGCAATCAGGAAGGTAACGCCGACGCCGAGGGCAATCAGACCAAAGGCAAGACCGAGAAGAAGAGCGCTGTCCATCAGAAAACTCCGCTAGGGATGGTGAGTAGGAGTTTTCATTATATGCTGCGGCGCACTATGTGTAAATATCCTGTATGTAATATATCACAAGATTTTTGGCGCTAACGCAACAGCCTTTCGCAACACCCTTCCCCTGCCCTACCCTACGCGCGCCAGTAACGTCTGCTCATGTTCCATGCCTCGCAGCACATCCCAGACGGCAGCGGCATTGGGCTTGAGCGACCGGCTCTTGCGCCGTACCAGCATCACCGAGGACGTGACCTGTGGGCGCAATGGCCGCATGACGGCAGCCGGGCCCAGCCCGGCCACCTGGGCGCGCGATGGCACGATGCCGATGCCCAGCCCCAGCGCCACCATGCCGAAGATCGCAGCAAAGTGGCCAAGCACCTGCAGCGAGCCGGCGCGCACGTGATACACGCCAAAGGCCTGTTCCACGGCCGGCTGGATGCCCGAATATTGGTCGAGCATCAGCACGTTGGCATCGTTGAGGTCGCCCCACCCTACCGTCTCGCGCGTAGCCAGCGGATGCTGCGATGGCAGCACGGCATGGAACGGATCGACGCACAGGCCCTCGCAGTAGAGATCGTCCCCGGCCTGCGGGTTCGTGGCGATGCCGAAGTCCACCTCGCCGCTGCGCACGCACTGCAGCACGGCCTCATGCGAGCGGTCCTTCAGGCTGATGCCGATGCCCGGCCAGGCCGCACGGCAACCCGCGAGCCAGCCCGGCAGCGACATCGACGACAGCACCGGATCGGACGCGATCTGCACCGCGCCCTGGCACGGCCTGGCGGCGCCCTGGCTCTCGCGCAGCGTCTGCTCGACTTCCTCGATCAAGTGGCAGATGCGCTGCGACAGGTGCTCGCCGGCGTCGGTAAGCTCGACCTGGCGCGTGGTTCGGTCAAACAGCCGCTGGTCGATCTCGTCCTCCAGCTCGCGCACGCTGCGGCTGATGGCGGACTGCGTCAGCCCGAGCTCAGCCGCGGCGCGGGTAAAGCTCTTCTGTCGCGCGACAGCCGCGAAGGCCTTGAGCTGGGGAAGCGAAATATTCATGATCACCCCTCCTGTATGCACTGAGCATTGGGCGCGCAGAGCGCGCTTTGCCATGCCCCGCGCTGCGCATCGTGATAGACGCCGGGCCCGGATTCGCGTCACGCGAGTCCGGGCCCGGCTGGTGATTCAGTCGATCTTGCGGGCGGAGAGTCCCGCCAGGTACGCCGCGGGATCGGTCGCCGGTACCAGGGCCTCGGCATGCCCGGTGATAAACCGTCGTCGCATCGGGGCCAGCACGAACCTGGCGGACAAACCAGCCGCGATGGTCACGATCGCCGCCACCGTAAAGACGGCATCCCACCCGCCACGCGCCGACAGGATCGAGGCCAGTGGCACCAGCATCGCCGCCGTGCCCTTGGCCGTGTACAGCGTGCCGGCATTGGCCGCGGCGAACTTGCTGCCGAAGGTATCGGCGCACAGCGCGGGAAAGATCGAGAAAATCTCGCCCCAGAACAGAAACGTCAGCGCCGCGAACGTCATGAACAGATAAGGGTTATGCCCGAACTCCATCAGGCCGAGCAGCGACAGTCCCTCGCCAATGAAGATAAAGAACATGGTGTTCTCCCGACCGATGCGGTCCGAGATAAAGCCGCACAGCGGTCGCGTAAAGCCATTGCACAAGTTGTCGATCGACAGCGTCATGGTGAGCAGCGGCAGCGTGAACCCCAGCATCGTCACCGGCATCGACGCGAAGCCGAAGTCCCGTGCAATGGGACCCAGTTGCGCAGTGGCCATGATGCCGCCCGCCGCGACCGCCACGAACGAGGCGTAGATGACCCAGAAGACTGGCGTCTTCACCATCCGGCCCGGCGTGAACTCGATGGGATTGGTCAGCACCGCCTTGGCCGCCACGGCGCCCACAGGCGGACGCGGCTTGACCAGCAGCAAGGCCATCAGCAGGATGCAAGCGCCTTGCAGGATGCCGAAGGTGATAAAGGCTTGCTCGTACCCCGAGCGCTGGATCATGTTGGCAATAGGAATCACGGTCAGCGCCGAGCCAGCGCCGAAACCAGCGGCGGTCAGTCCGGCCGCCAGGCCGCGCTTGTCCGGAAACCACTTGAGCGCGTTGCCAACGCAGGTGCCATACACACCGCCGGCACCGATGCCTGCGATCACCGCCGCCAGGTAGAGCTGCGGCAGGCTGGTCGCGTGCGCATTGATGACCCAGGCCAGCCCCGCGCACACCGCGCCGCATGCCACTACCGGGCGCGGCCCGATCTTGTCGACCAACCAGCCTTCAAGCGGCACCAGCCAGGTCTCGGTCACGATGAAAATGGAAAAAGCTACCTGGATGGCCGACTCGCCCCAGTGGTGCTTGGCATTCATCGGGGTCACGAATAATGTCCAGCCATATTGCAGATTGGCTACCAGCCCCATGCAGACCACACCGATCGCCAGCTGGAACCAGCGGTTGTGAAGCCAGCTCGGACGGCTTGCGGCCATTGCCGCCGATTTGTCGTGCGCCATGTCGTGTCTCCTGCATAGTGCGTGCGCGCTCTGTGGCGCGACGGGTAGGCTTCTCCGGGAGGGGGAGCCCTTGGTCACTACTTGATTGAGCGCGCCTGACATTGCGGCACGTGCATCCGTGGACTGATGCTAGTTCAAACTAAGTTCGGCACGGCATAAAGTTTTTTATTATGATCATTCACGATCCTCTATACATGGGACGGACGAGTGCATGAAGAACGCCACGCTGCGCCAGTTGAAGGTTTTCGAGACGGTCGCCCGGCACCTGAGCTTCTCCCGCGCGGCGGAGGAGCTGCACCTGACGCAGCCCGCCGTCTCGACGCAGGTGCGCCAGCTCGAGGGCCATGTTGGCCTGCCGCTATTCGAGCAGCTTGGCAAGAAGATCTACCTGACCCCGGCCGGCGTCGAGATGCTGCACTACAGCCGCAGCATCATGCAGCAATTCCGCGAAGCGGAAGACGCGATGTCGCAGCTCAAGGGCATCTCCGGCGGACGGCTCAATGTGGCCGTGATCAGTGCCGGCGACTACTTCTTCCCACGGCTGCTCGCGGAATTCATGCAGCGCCATGACGGCGTGACGCTCAACCTCGCAGTGCACAATCGCGAGGAATTGCTGCACCAGCTCGCGGGCAATCTGACCGACCTGGCGGTAATGGTGCGCCCTCCCGAAGGCATGGACACCATCAGCGAATCCTTCGCGCCCCATCCTTACGTCATCGTTGCCGCGCCCAACCACCGGCTGGTGGGCGAGCGCAACATCCCGCTGGCAGCGCTGGCCGACGAAGCCTTCGTTGCGCGCGAGAAAGGCTCCGACACCTGGAACTCCATGCAGGAAGGCTTCGCCGGACGCTTGTCCAACCTGCGCATTGCCATGGAGATCAAGAGCACCGAGACCATCAAGCAGGCCGTCATCGCCAACATGGGCATCGCGTTCCTGTCGGCACACACCGTCGGGCTGGAACTGCAGACGGGCAATCTCGCCGTGCTCGATATCGAGGGCTTCCCGGTCATGCTCAACTGGTACGTGGTGCATCGCAAGAACAAGCGCCTGCCACCCGTGGCGCTGGCCTTCAAGCATTTCCTGAGGGAAGAAGGCGCCACCCTGATCCAGCGCATCACCGGCGTGGACAACCTGATAAAGCATAAACGATAGTTTATGGTTTATTAGTCTAACTTTAATTATCGTTAATTGATCGGAAAACCTATCCTCGTCTCAGGCCTAGTCTTTTCAGGCCCAACCTTTCACTGAGCGCCCGAGGAGTCCGATCATGAACCAGGTCCAGTTCGAAACCCGCACCAGTTCCCATGCCGACACCGCTGCCAGCGCACCGCGCGGGGTCGACGAATCGCAACTCGCCGCCTACAACGCCGCGTTCACCGAGCTTGGCCTGCGCTTTCGCTGGGACAGCGAGATGTACGCCTGGCTATGCGGCATCGAATGCGAGCACAGCCGCATCGCGCGCTACATCGAGCAGTATCACGCGCACCTGCTCAAGGCCTACGATGCCGGCTTCCTCAGCCGGCTGATCCTCGACAAGAAGGCCGACTACCTGCGTGCCAAGGCGCTCAAGGCCAACTGAGCAACGGCGCCTCCTTCCCCGGCGAGCCTGCCCCATGCACCAAAATCGCGCCGCAAGTGCGTCACCGCACATTTCAGGGATGCCAGGCTCGCTAATGTCTGCCTACCAATCAAAAACAAGGAGGCAGCCATGGGGTCACAGACGAATTTCGGCGCCGATGCGCCGGCCGGCACGCTCGCGCAACAGCGCGAAGGGGCTTTCGCCAGCACCGGCGATTTGCCGATGCAGAATTGCCCGATCGAACCCACCTGGATCCGCAGCGGGGCCCCGCAATCACGCGCCGCGCAGCATTCCCGTGCGATTGACGGCCTGGCGTCCACCAATGTGTGGGAGTGCACGGGTGGCACGTTCGAGTGGTACTACGACTGGGAGGAGACCGTGCTGATTCTGGAAGGCCAGGTCAGGGTAACCAGCGCCACCGGGCGCGTGCATGTGCTGCGGGCCGGCGACATCGGCTATTTCCCTGCCAACACGACCTGGCTCTGGGAGGTCGATGGCTATGTGCGCAAGGTAGCGTTCTGCCGCAAGCAGGTCCCGGTCACGTTGCGCTTCGCCACCCGCGTGCTGGCACGGCTGAACGTCACCAACCGCGCTGGCGAGGCCTGCGGTGCCGCCACGGCTGCCCTGCGCCGCGCGATGGCGCGGATTGGCCTGCGCGATACGTCCGCCCTCACCCTGCTGATGACGCTGCCGCTCTGACGCGGAACAGGGCGAGCGCCGGTGAGCACCGGCGCTTGCCTTGTTCCTTGCCGGATGCCAGCGCCCGGGCTATCGACTATCCGCGCATGTGGTTGACCAGCGATCCGATGCCCTCGATCGTGACCTCCACCACGGCGCCATCCTTCATTGAGCCAGCGCCGACCGACGTGCCGCAGGCAATCACATCGCCTGGCATCAGCGTGAGATCCTGCGAGATCAGGCTGACCTGCTGCTCGGGCGAGAAAATCAGGTCGGACAGCGGATAGTTCTGCCGCTGCGCGCCGTCCAGCCGCGTCACCACGCTGGCGGCGCGCCAGTCGAGCTCCGTGACGATCACCGGGCCCAGGCAGCCGAAGGTGTCGAAGCCCTTGGCACGGCACCACTGCGGGAAACTCGGATCCTGCGCGATCAGCTCGCCGGCGGTGACATCGTTGACCACGGTGTAGCCGAAGATATGCGCCGCGGCATCGTCCGGCGCCACGTTGCGGCATCGGCGGCCGATCACGATGCCCAGCTCGCCCTCGTAGACGACCTTGCCGCTGTAGCTGCGGGGCCGCAGGATGGCATCTCCCGGCCCCGCCAGCGAACTCGCCGGCTTGATCAGGAATAGCGGATGCGCCGGCACCGGTTTTTCCAGTTTGCGCGCCAGCGCATGAAAGTTGTTCCACAGCGCCACGATCTTGCCCGGCTCGCACGGGCTCAGCAGCCGCAGTCCCTCGCGCGGCAAGGTCGCGCCGGTGGGCTGCGGCCGCGCGTGGCCCGGTCCGTCGTACTCGATGACATGATCGCCCTCGATCCGGCCAAAGCCGACCTCGCCGTCACCGGTCTGGAAGCGAATCCACGTTTGCATCGCAAACTCCTTGGGCGAGAACGGCAAACTGCCCGTTTCCGCGCTTGTGCCGCATTGTCGAGAAACGGACCCGCGCCTGCGTACATGGCGGGCCCGGTTTTACCGCGTGGCGTTCAGGTCAGATCTTGCCTGCGCCGCGGGCCCACTTGTACTTGGCCCCCAGCACCGCGACCGGGATCTCGGTCGAGTACGCGTAGGACGGCACGCCGTGCTCGTACAGGTATTCGGCAGCCTCCTCCACCTGCACGTCGCCCGCCAGCGAAGCCACGATGGGCTTGTCGATGCCGCGTGCCGCCATCTCCTCCTTCACCTCCACCACCAGCTTGGCAAACACCATCGGCGGCGTGATGATAGTGTGCCAGTAGCCCAGGATGATGGCGTGGATACGCGGATCCTCCATGCCCAGCCGCAGGGTGTTCTTGTATGTGGTGGGCGGCTCGCCGCCGGTAATATCGACCGGATTGCCCGCCGCGCCAAAGGGCGGGATGAACTTGCGGAACGCCGCGTCGAGATCATCCGGCATGGTCATCAGCGACAGGTTGTTGTCCACGCAAGCATCCGACAGCAACACGCCCGAGCCGCCGGCGCCGGTGATGATCACCACGTTCTCACCCTTGGGCGTGGGCAGCTTGGGCATGCCGCGTGCGAACTCCAGCAGATCGCGCAGCGAGCGCGCGCGGATCACGCCGCACTGCTTGAACACGTCATCGTAGATCTTGTCGTTGCCGGCCAGCGCGCCCGTGTGCGAACTGGCGGCGCGTGCGCCCATGCTGGTGCGCCCGGCCTTGAGCACGACCACCGGCTTTTTCTTCGAGACCCGTTTCGCCGCTTCGGCAAAGGCGCGGCCGTCCTTCAGATCCTCGCAGTGCTGGGCGATGATCTCGGTGTTGTCGTCCTGCTCGAAGAACGTCAGCAGATCGTCTTCATCGATATCCGACTTGTTGCCCAGCCCGACGATGGCCGACACGCCCATCTTGGCCGAGCGCGAAAATCCGATGATGGCCATGCCGATGCCGCCGGACTGCGACGACAGCGCGGCCTTTCCCTTGACGTCATACGGCGTGCAGAAGGTCGCGCACAGGTTCTTGGGCGTGTAGTAGAAGCCGTAGATATTCGGCCCCATCAAGCGAATATCGTGCTTGCGCGCGATGGCGACGATCTCCTCCTGCCCGTCCACATTGCCCGTCTCGGCAAACCCGGAGGGAATCAGCACCGCACCCGGAATATGCTTCTTGCCCACCTCTTCCAGCGCCCCGGCCACCAGCTTGGCGGGAATGGCGAAGACCGCCACATCCACCTCGCCCGGCACATCGAGCACGCTCTTGTAGGCGCTCATGCCCATGATCTCGCCGCCCTTGGGGTGGATCGGGTAGATCTTGCCCTGGTAGCCGCCGTTGATCAGGTTCTTCATCACCGAGTTGCCGATCTTGCCGTCCTCGTTCGAGGCGCCGATCACGGCTACCGAATCGGGACGCATGATGCGGTTCATCTGTCGGACGATGTCCTCCTGGCTGGGGCGATAGCGCGCCGGCTGCGGCGCGAAATCCACCACGATGCGCACGTCCGCGGCGATGGCGCCGTCCTTGCTGGCAAACACCGGGTTGAGGTCAAGCTCCGAGATTTCCGGGAAATCGCTCACCAGCTCGGAGACCCGCTGGACCATGCCGGCCAGCGCCTCGCGATTGGCCGGATCGGCGCCGCGCACGCCCTTGAGCACATCGGCGGCGGCAATGCCATCGAGCATCGACAGCGCATCCTCCTGGCTGGCCGGAGCCATGCGGAATGTGATGTCTTTGAGCACTTCCACCAGCACGCCGCCGAGGCCAAAGGCCACCAGCTTGCCGAACGACGGATCGGTGACCGCGCCAATGATCACCTCCTGCCCGCCGGCAATCATCTGCTGCACCTGCACGCCGACGATGTTGGCCTTGGCGTCGTACTTCTTCGCGTTCTCGATGATGCTCAGGTAACCGCTCTCCACATCCGCCGCGTTCTTCAGGCCCACCAGTACCCCACCCGCCTCGGTCTTGTGCAGGATGTCGGGCGACACGATCTTGAGCACCACTGGGTAGCCCATCTTGTCCGCCAGCTCGACCGCACCGGTGGGTGACTTCGCCACGCCCTCGCCCGGCACCGAGATGCCATAGGCGTCGCACACCAGCTTGCCCTCGGGCGCCGTCAGTGCATTGCGGCCTTCTTCCTTCACGGCGGCGAGGATCTTGCGCACCGCGTCCTTGTTGTGTGCCATGTCAGGTCTCCATCTGTTCATGGATTGCATAGGGATGAGCCGGTCCGCGCCCTCGCGTGAAACGCGAGGGCGGGCGGCTCGTGAACTCAGTTCGGGAGGTGCTTGAAGTAATGCAGGGACGCCCGGGGCGTCAGACCGCCCCTGCGGCGCGCAAGGCTGCGATCTGCGAAGGCGTGCGCCCCAGCCAGTCGAGGATTTCCTCGGTATGCTCGCCCAGCAGCGGCGAGCGCTCCACCTCCACCGGCGACGCCGACAGGGTAATCGGGCATCCCAGCTGCACGTACTGGCCGCGCTCCGGGTGATCCAGCTCCACCAGGTAGCCGCGCTCGTACATCGACTTATCCTCGATCAGGTCTTTCATCGACAGGATCGGGCCGCATGGCACATCGACCTCGTTGAGCGCCTCCATCACCTCGAACTTGGTGCGCGTGCGCGTCCATTTCTCGATGATGGAGAAGCACTCTTCCAGGCATTTGAGGCGGGCTTCCGGCGTCGCGAACTGCGCATGCGTGATCAGGTCCTCCCTGCCGCACAGGCGCATCAGCGGCTCCCAGCCTTGCGGCTGGACGATCACGTAGACGTAGTCGTTGGCCCCGCCCGGGGCACAGCGCAGCGCGGCGCCGGGCTGGCCACCGCCCGACGCATTGCCGGCGCGCGGCACGAAATCGTCGAACGCCTGGCTGGGATACTCGCGCATCGGGCCGGCGGCCAGGCGCTGCTGGTCGCGCAGCTTGACCCGGCACAGGTTCAGCACCGAATCCTGCATCGCCACTTCCACCCGTTGGCCGCGCCCGGAATGCTCGCGATGCAGCAGCGCGGCAAGGATGCCCACCACGCAGTGGATGCCCGTGCCGGAGTCACCGATCTGCGCACCAGTGACGGTGGGTGGGCCCTCGCTGAAACCCGTGGTGCTGGCCGAGCCGCCCATGCACTGGGCTACGTTCTCATACGCCTTGCAATCCGCGTACGGTCCCGGGCCGAAGCCCTTGATCGATGCATAGATCAGGCGCGGGTTGAGCGTGCGCAGACGGTCCCAGTCGAAGCCGGCGCGGTCCAGCACGCCGGGGCCGAAGTTCTCCACCAGCACGTCGCAGCGCTGCACCAGATCCTCCAGCAGCGCTTTGCCTTCCGGCGTCTTCATATTGAGCGTCAGGCTGCGCTTGTTGGAGTTGAGCATCGTGAAGTAGAGGCTGTCGGCGTTGGGCACGTCGCGCAGCTGGCTGCGCGTGATGTCACCGCGCCCCGGCAATTCCACCTTGATCACATCGGCCCCCAGCCATGCCATCAGCTGGGTGGCCGAAGGGCCGGCCTGCACATGGGTCATGTCCAGGATCCGCACGCCTTCGAGAGCCTTGTTCATGGTCTTGTCTCCTCGCACCGGGGTTACTTGTACATGGTCTGGTTCTTGGTGCCCGGCGCGTACTCGCGCGGATCCACCCAGATATTGATCACGGCCGATTTGCGGGTACGCTGGACCGCCTCGCGCCCGCGCTGCAGCGCGCCGGCGATCTTGCCCGGGTCGCGCACTTCCTCGCCGTAGCCGCCGAGCATTTCGGCGAATTTGGAGAACGGCACGTCCGACAGCAGGTTGCCCACGTTGCCGCGCGCCTCGCCGTACTTGGCAAGCTGGCCGTAGCGGATCTGGTTCATTGCCGAGTTGTTGCCGATCACCGCCAGGTAGGGCACGCCGAAACGGTTGGCGGTTTCCATGTCGAAGGCCGTCATGCCGAAGGAGCCGTCACCGTAGTAACAGAGGATCTCCTTGTTCGGGTTGGCAAGGCCGGCGGCGATGGCAAAGCCGGTGCCGACGCCCAGCGAGCCCAGCGCGCCCGGGTCCATCCACTGGCCGGGACGGCGCGGACGCACCGCCTGCGCGGAGATGGTCACCACGTCACCGCCGTCGCCGATGTACACGGTGTCCTCCGAGAGGAACTCGTTGAGTTCATACGCCACGCGGTACGGATGGATCGGCGTGTTTTCCGAGCGGAACAGCGGCATCAGCTTCTCGGCCGCCACGGCCTCGGCTTCGGTCAACTGGCCCATCCATTTCTGGCGTGCCTGGCGCTTGTCGTTCTTGATGCGCCCGCTGGCAGCCTGCAGCACAGCGCCGAGGATGGCTCCGGGGTCGCCCACCAGGCCAAGATCGATCTCACGGTTCTTGCCGACCGTGCGGTAGTCCATGTCGATCTGCACCAGCGTCAGCTCCTTGCTGATGCGCTTGCCGTAGCCCATGCGGAAGTCGAACGGCGTGCCCACGATGATCAGCACGTCAGCGTTGGCGAAAGCCTGCGTACGGGTGCGGTCGAAGTGATGCGGATCGCCTGGCGGCAGCAGGCCGCGGCTGGCGCCGTTGAAATAGCCGGGAATATCCAGGCCCTTGAGCAGCGCGATGGCCTCTTCATGACCGCGCGCGGTCCAGACCTGCTGGCCGTAGAGGATGGCCGGGCGCTCGGCATTGACCAGGATGTCGGCCAGGCGCTCGATACCCCTCGGGTCGCCGATGGATCGGGTGGAGGCGCGATAGTGGCCGGGGCGCGGAATCACCGCACGCGATACATCGACTTCGCGGTCGAGCACGTCACGCGGGATTTCCAGGTAGGCCGGGCCGGGCGCACCGTTGAAGCACTCTCGCGCCGCCATAGAGATCATGTCCGCCACCCGCTCGGTGCTGGGGATGGTGGCGGCAAACTTGGTGATGGCCGACATCATGTCCACGTGTGGCAGGTCTTGCAGCGAGCCCATCTTGTGCTGCGACAGCGCGCCTTGTCCGCCAATATGGATGATCGGGCTCTCCGAGCGGAAAGCCGTCGCCACCCCGGTCACGGCATTGGTGCAGCCCGGGCCGGCGGTGGTCACCACACAGCCCAGCTTGCCGGTCTGGCGGGCATAGCCGTCCGCCGCGTGCGCGGCAACCTGCTCATGGCGCACATCGATGATGCGGATGCCCTCGTCCACGCAGCCGTCGTAGATATCGATGATGTGGCCGCCACACAGCGTGAAGATGGTATCGACGCCTTCGTTCTTCAGGGCCCGCGCTACCAGGTGGCCGCCGGAAATCACACCGGCATCGCGGGTTTTCTGCTTCAGGGTGTCTTCGGCCGTGGTGGATTCAGGCCGCGTGGGTGCGACTGCAGACATGTCTTGGTCTCCTCGTTGACTGGGTTGCGACAGGCTGTGACCCGGACCTGGTCCGTTGTCACGACATCCTTTCGCCCTTTGCCGCTTGGCTGCCTGGCCGATGCCTGCCCTGCTTGTCACCTGGCCCTGCGACGCTATCGATCCTTTTCTCCGGATCTTGATGACATACGGTATGTGATATATCAACGAAGCTCAAGGAAAATTTCGGTCTTGAGGGAAGTGTTTCGACGACGCGATGCAGCAATTAAGCCAAAAAATGATGATGAATAAGCGAAATTGCTGAGTTCGTGCGCATTCATTCCGATTCCTCACAGGTTGAATCCGCTCACCGCCTCACACCGCCCCTTCAGGTGAAAATGGCCTTGTTTATCTTTGATATATTACATACAATATTTCACTGTGCGTCTTGCTGGACCATCCGGTTCCGCGGCTCGCCGGCACGCGCACTATCGAGAGCGAGGAGACTGTGAACATTCACGAATATCAGGCCAAGGAATTGCTCAGGCGCTTCGACGTCGCCGTACCACGCGGCGCGGTCGCCTTTACCCCCGAGGAAGCCGCCAGCGCGGCGCGCAAGATCGGCGGATCAACATGGGTGGTGAAGTCCCAGATCCATGCCGGTGGCCGCGGTGCCGGCCGCTTTGCCGGCGACCCCGACGGCGAGGGCGGCGTACGCGTGGTGAAGTCCGTCGACGCGGTGCGTGCGCAAGCCGAGCAGATGCTAGGCAAAGTGCTCGTCACCAAGCAGACCGGAGAGGCCGGGCGCGAGGTAAAGCGCCTATATGTGGAGGAAGGCTGCGAAATTGCCCGCGAGCTATACCTGGGCATGCTGATCGACCGCGCCACCTCCCGCATCACGCTGATGGCCTCGACCGAAGGCGGCATGGAGATCGAGGAAGTGGCCGCCCGCACGCCGGAGAAGATCCTGAAGGTTGCAATCGACCCGGCCAGCGGCATCCAGCCCTTCCATGCGCGCCGCCTGGCCTTTGGGCTGGGGCTCACCGGCAAGCAGGTAAGCGCGGCTTCGCGCTTCATCTTGTCCGCCTATCGCGCCTTTGCCGAACTGGACGCCTCGGTCGTGGAAATCAACCCGCTGGTCGTCACGCGCGCGGGCGACGTGATCGCGCTCGACGCCAAGTTCAATTTTGACGACAACGCGCTGTACCGCCATCCGGATATCGAATCCCTGCGCGACGAAACCGAGGAAGATCCCGCCGAGGCGGCAGCCGGACGCCACGGGCTGAACTACGTCAAGCTCGACGGCAGCATCGGCTGCATGGTCAACGGTGCCGGGCTGGCAATGGCCACCATGGACATCATCAAGCTCTATGGCGGCGAGCCGGCCAACTTCCTCGACGTGGGTGGCGGCGCCACCAAGGAGCGCGTGACGGCGGCCTTCCGCCTGATCCTGGACGACCCCAAGGTCAACGGCATCCTGGTGAACATCTTCGGCGGCATCATGCGCTGCGACGTGATCGCCGAAGGCGTGGTGGCCGCCGCGCGCGAGATCGACCTCACGGTGCCGCTGGTGGTCCGGCTAGAAGGCACCAACGTGGAACTCGGCAAGGCCATCCTGCGCGACTCGGGCCTGCCGATCCTGTCGGCCGATCATCTTGCCGACGCTGCCGAAAAAGTGGTCAAGGAGGTAAAGGCGATAAAGGCCGCGCAAGGTCACGTTCAAATACAGGGAGAGCATTGACATGGCCGTACTGATCCATCACGACACCAAGGTGATCTGCCAGGGCTTTACCGGCGTGCAAGGCACCTTTCACTCCGAGCAAGCGGTGGCCTATGGCACATGCATGGTCGGCGGGGTGACGCCCGGCAAGGGTGGCGAGACGCACCTGGGGCTGCCGGTGTTCGACACCGTGGCCGCAGCGGTAGCGCGCACCGGCGCCGACGCTTCGGTCATCTATGTGCCGCCACCCTTCGCCGCCGACGCCATCCTGGAAGCCGTGGACGCCGGTATCGGCCTGATCGTGTGCATTACCGAGGGCATCCCGGTGATCGACATGGTGCGGGTCAAGCGCGCGCTCTATGGTTCGGGCAGCCGCCTGGTCGGGCCCAACTGCCCGGGCGTGATCACGCCGGGCCAGTGCAAGATCGGCATCATGCCAGGCCATATCCACCGCCCCGGCAAGATCGGCGTGGTGTCCCGCTCCGGCACCCTCACCTACGAGGCCGTGGCGCAAACCACCGCCGCGGGACTCGGGCAAAGCACCTGCATCGGCATTGGCGGCGATCCCGTCAATGGCACCAGCTTCATCGATTGCCTGGACATGTTCCTGGCCGATGACGACACCGAAGGCATCATCATGATCGGCGAGATCGGCGGCTCGGCGGAAGAAGAAGCGGCTCAGTTCCTGCAGGACGCGCGCAGCGGCGGGCGCGTCAAGCCCGTGGTGGGCTTTATTGCCGGCACGACGGCCCCGCCAGGACGGCGCATGGGACATGCTGGCGCGATCATCTCGGGTGGCATGGGTACAGCCGAGGCCAAGATCGACGCCATGCGCGCTGCCGGGATCCGCATCGCGCGCTCGCCGGCAGAACTGGGCAAGACGATGGTGGAGGCGATGGGAGCGTAGCGGGTGGCTGCCTGATAAAGAACGGCGGACTATGTCCACCGTTCTTTATTGCCCGAGGCAGCCGCCTCGCGTTTCAGCCTTCAATCCAGGAAGTCGCAGTTCTTCTCGACATAATCCGCCAGATCCAGCGAATGCTGGCGCACCAGCTTCTCGGCCAGTTCGGTGTCGCGCTTTTCCAGCGCCTCGATGATGCGCAGGTGATCGACGATGGAACGCGAAGCGCGATCGCTTTGCGAGATCGTCATCTTCCGGATGGCGCGCACATGGATAAAGATGTTCTTGATCGAATCCATGATGATCTGCGACTTCGACAACTGCACGATCGCCTGGTGGAAGGCGATGTTCGCGTCGGAGTATTCCTCGATATGCTCGGCTGGCGTGGCATCGCGGAAACTGTCGAACATATGGCGCAGTTGCGCAATCTCCTGGTCGCTGGCGTTCAGCGTGGCCAGGCGCGCGGCCATGCTCTCGAGCGCGGCCCATACCTGGATCATCTCGACGATTTCGCGCTTGGTCTTGCGCATGATGTAGATGCCGCGGCGCGGCACCGTGCGCAGGAACCCTTCCTGCTCCAGCAGCGTCATGGCCTCGCGGATCGGGGTGCGGCTCACGCCCAGCGCCTCGCTCAGGACTCGCTCGTCCAGCCGGATTTCCTCGGTCGACTGATAGATGTCGGCGTCGGCAATGGCCTGGCGCAGCATGGCGTACGCCTGGTCGCGCAGGCTGGCCCCGGCGTTGATGGGTTGGAGGGACAGGGTCAGTGCAGCAGGCTGGACCGCGGATTGAGTTTGCGCAGACATGAATGGGCTCTTGTTGAAACCAGCACCGCGGCGGACGGGACAGTCGCCTGCGGCTTCCCGCTTAGCTTACCAAAAGCAGCCATTGCATGAGCTGAATGCATAGGAAAATGCACAATTGATATAAATCGGCTGCCAGGGCGGCGGTTTTTCGTATATGGTATATCACATGGTGCGCCGCCGAAACCGGCCGGCGCCACCATTTCGTCCCGGCCGGCCCGGCACCCGCGCTCAAGCCGCCCGCGCCATCCGTTCACGCTGCTTGATCAGGCCCAGCACCGCGTCCACCATCGGCGTGGGCTGCTCCACCAATCGGCCCATTTCCTGCACCACTGTCAGCAGGGGGTCGATCTCCATGGCCCGCCCTGCCTCCAGGTCCTGCAGCATCGATGTCTTGTGTGCCCCGACCGCACCGGCACCGTCGATGCGGCGCTCCACATCGACCCGGAACCGCACGCCAAATCGTTCCGCAATCGCTTGCGCTTCCAGCATCATTGCGCGCGATAGTCCACGGGTGGCCGGATCGGCGGTGATGATATCCAGCGTGGCATGCGTGAGCGCGCTGATCGGGTTGAAGCACAGGTTGCCCCACAGCTTGAGCCAGATCTCGTCGCGGATATTGTCGCGGATGGGCGCTTCCAGTCCGCCGGCTACCATCATTTCGCTCAGGTGGCTCACCCGCGCCGACTTGCTGCCGTCGGGTTCGCCCAGCGGGAACTTCTTGCCGTAGACATGGCGGATCACGCCGGGCGCGGCGATCTCGGCGGCGGGATAGAGCACGCAGCCGATCGCCCGCTCCGGGCCCAGGCCGCGCCACTGGCGCCCGCCCGGGTCGACGCTTTCCAGCCTGGTGCCCGCGAGCGGGCCGCCGTGCTGATGGAAATACCAATAAGGGATGCCGTTGACACCCGTCACCACCGCCGTCCTGGGCCCAAGCAACGGCTGCATCAGGTCCACCACGCCCGGCACGGAATGCGCTTTCAGGGTGATGAAGACATAGTCCTGCGGCCCCAGCGTGGCCGGGTCGTCTGTGCAATTGACCTTGGCCACCCTCTCCTCGCCCTCGCTCAGCAGCCGCAGGCCGTTGGCGCGCATGGCGGCAAGATGGGGGCCACGTGCGACCAGGCTGACCTCGGCGCCCGCCAATGCCAGCTGGACGCCGAGATAGCCGCCGATTGCACCGGCGCCATAGATACACACTTTCATGATGTCGTCTCCCGGTGGTTTTATGGGTGTACGTTTTGATATATCACATACTATATTCCACAAAGACCGAACACAACCTCAATCTGCCACCGCCATGGACCTTCCTCACGCCCAAGTCTGCACACACCGATCGCAAAATGGCACGTCAGGCACTTTTATCATCCGTGTTACGAACTCCCCGAGCACTAATGCCGAGCGGAACCGGATGCCCGGCAGGCGGCGGACGCCACCTCGATTGCCGCCCGCGCTGCCGGTGACCGACATAGCGCAAGCGTGATGTTGCCGAGCCTGGAGCGGGTATCATGTGCGACGCAGGTCAACGCACAACAATGCAAAACAACGAACAATCACCACGGGATCCCACCCGCCTAATGAATTCCGCAGATCCAGCCGGCGCGGCCGGCGCCGGCCCCGACGCCTCGCTGCCCCGTGCTGAGCGGGCCTACCAGCACCTGCGCAATGCGATCCAGGCCGGACAGCTGCCGTCCGGTACCCGCCTGCGCGAAGTGGAGCTAGCCGCCTCGCTGGGGCTGTCGCGCACGCCGGTGCGCGAAGCGCTGTCGCGGCTGGAGTCAGAAGGCCTGGTCGTCAACGAGCCCAACCGGGGCATGATGGTGACCCAGCTCGACGCCAGCATGGTGAGCGAGCTCTATGTCATGCGCGAGGTGCTGGAAGGCACCGCCGCCGCGCTCGCTGCGCGCCACGCTACCGATGTGGAAATCTCGCTGCTGCGCGACATCGTCCAGCGTGACCTGGCTATAACCGACCAGCCCGACAAGCTCGCCGCCAACAACCGGCTCTTCCACGAAACGCTGCACCGCTGCGCGCACAATCGCTACCTGCTCAAGACCTTGCGCTCGCTGCACGAGTCGATGGCGCTGCTGGGACGCACCACGCTGGCGCTGCCGGGACGCGCCCGGGTCTCCTACGAAGAGCACATTGCACTAGTGGAAGCCCTGGAGCAACGCGACCCCGCCCTAGCCGAGCAAATCACGCGCCGGCACATCCAGCAGGCGTACAAGGCGCGGCTATCGATGTGGATCGAGGAACAATCCGAGCCCTGAATCCCGAGCACTGAATCCCGAGTCCTGAGTTCTGGCATGCGGGCGGCCATCTTCACTCAGGTCGCCGCAATCGCCCGCGCCCCGCGCCACGTCCCCAGGCTAAGCACCGCCAGCGCCCCCAGGATCAACGCTACCGCACCAAACGTCTGCGGCGCGATCTGCCTCGCTGCCCAGCCACGCACCCACTGCCAGCGCCACTGGCGGGTTCACGTAGACATAGCTTGACGAAACCGTCGGCGAGACGTTTGCCACCAGGTACATATAGGCGGAAAACGCCACCAGCGACCCAGCCACCACCAGGTAGGCCCACGCCCACAACGCCTGGCTGCTGACCGTGCGCGGCCAGGGCTCGCCGAACGCAACGGACAGGACCAGCAAGATCGCCCCGCCCAGCAACATCTCCGCGGCAAACGCCGCCGCGCCCTGCGGCAAATCCAGGCGCCTGGCGATCTGCGAGCCGAACGACCAACTGCCGATAGCCACCAGCAAAGCCATCACGCCCGTGGCACTCGCGCGAAACTCCGCGCCGCCGGTCAGCACCAGGATGCCCGCGCTGCCCAGCGCAATGGCCAGCACTTCGTACCAGCGCGGCCGCGCACCGAAGCAAATCCCCCAGAACAGGCCAAAAATCGGCATCGCACCAATCATCACGGTAGTCGCCCCGGACGAGATGGTCTGCTCCGCCACCGCCGTCAGCCCCATCCCGCCGACCAGCAGGAAACCAGCCAGCACGGCGCAATTGCGCAGCTGGCGCAAGCTCGGCATGGCGGCGCCGCGATAGCGCAGCCATAGCGCCAGCAACAAACCCGCGCAGAGAAAACGCGAGCCCATCATCAGGAACGGCGCAAAGCTCTCCAGGGTGAAACGGATGGCAAGATAGGTCGTGCCCCAGACCAAGTAGGTAATCAGCAGGCAGAGCAGCAAGCGGAGCGAGATGGTGGGCACGGGAAGACCGGGAGAAGGCACAGGGGGCCTTCAAGATAGCGCGATCCGGTGCGCCCGCAAAAGGAAAATGACTCGCAAGGCTTGTGAGGCGATCTCACAAAGGTGCGCAGCGGAGCTGGCACCAATAAAAAAACCGGCCAAAAGGCGCTGCGCTCCTCGGAGCGACGCGTTGGCCGGTTTTGCCGCGCGAAAGAGATCCGCGCCGGTTTGACATGGTATCGGCTGTCCCTCGCCAGGACAGATGCGTTAGCGCATCGCCGCGACGAGCAGCATCAAAGCCGTCAAACCAAAACTACATACATCAACAACAAACAACAGTTAACTACAACGCACTACGGCAGCATTCACTCTTGATTCTTGATGTCGGTGCTCGGGCGATCAGCCGTTCGCGAAAACGATCTTTGCCTTGCGTGCCTGGTTCTGCAGGCGGCCCAGCACGGATTGCATGGTGGCGATGGCGCTCTTCACGTCGTCGACGAAGGCCGGGCTGCGGGGACCAAGTTCGCGTTCGATCAGTTCGCGTTCGAGTTGGTCGGTCATCTTGATGTCGGATTGGGTGTTCATGGCTTTCTTTCTCTCAGTGATAACCCTCATCGGGTTTTCCCTAATTGTAGCAAAAGAAATGACGCACAGCAGCATTAGGTGATAGTACGTACGGGCACCACGGCGGATGCCGAGTGGGAAGTACATCCATTCCTGGCCGATTGCACGCTTTTTGGTTGCCACAAAATACGGACACCTATTGGTTGCAACTGCCAATATTATTATTTATTAAGCACTTATTGCCATCTATTGCGATTTATTAAGCTCTTCTTGCATTCATGGAGCCAGAGGATTTTTGGCTGAGAAAATACGTAGCTTATTTGCGACGGCGCTATAAGTGAGCACCGCCCTGTCTCGCCTGAGTGTCGCAATAATCTCTTGGATGCGGATCCGTATGAGCTCGATCCGCTCAGCCTTCATCTCGCTCTGATAACGTTTGTGTGCCGCAGCTGCGGTAGCCCACAGCCCGGGATATCGATATCGCAGATAGCCTTGCGTGACACCGAGGGACGCGGCGACAGCCAGGCCAGACTGAGGACTGCTCAGGATGGAGCCACACTCCGCTTGAAGAGCACAGATCTGTCATGTAGGCCAGGTACAGCTCGCAGCACATCGCCCGCCTTTTTCGGCATACCGACGCGGTTTGGCCAAGCAGCCGCAGGGGCTGGCGCTCCTTGAAAAATGCTGGAAATCGAGATGCCCAGTTCGGACCCCATGGCGACAAGTAACCCCAAACTCGGGCCTCGGTACTGTGTTGGCTCGAAAATCTCGCCTCTCAAGGGCTTTGTTGCATAAATCGAGTCTGAAAACATGAGTTCCCACGTGCTGCAAAACTCAGGCGATGCGGACGGACTGCGGGCGTGCAAGCTCCACCATGCGGTTGAGCACGCCTGCACGGATGGCCACCTCAGTGGCCTGAGCACCGATTTCGCGTGCCCATAGACTGTGTCCCGTCAGTGTCTTGAGGTAGTGCATCAGGGTCTCGGCCAGCGAGCGCCGGTGATTGCCGCCAGTGGCTTTTCATTCGCATCGTCCCGGAAAAAATCCGAGACACTACGCCGCTTCGTCAAAAGACTGACTAACAGGGTCAGCGTTCCAGCCGTTGCGCGTAAACGTCAGGCGTGCTTACGGATTTGCGCAACAACGCCGTGTGCTGCAGGAACCCGGAATTGGCCGGACTGGCGTGAAATCCCGTGACGCTGAGCTAGGACCTGACGGTCGAGCCTGCCTGACTGCCGCCAGCGTCGGCAACCGGCTTCTGCCGTTCGCATTCTGGCTCAGTCTGTCATTCAAGTGGCCGTTGCGCTCAAAAGAGTTGAGGTGAGCCGTGTGGAGCTTGCGTCCGCCAGAGCGCTGCGGCCGAGCAACAAGAACGCCGGCCTCACCCCCGCCGCGTGCCGCGAGACTATCGCGCCACGGTCGATTTCCGCTGGAACTCGCGGATCACCGGGTTGCCAAGGATGGCATCCCTTCCCGCTTCAATCAGGCGATCGACGTCCCTCTCGGGCAGACGAAGTCGGGTCGGCACATCGTTCAGACTTGCAGCACGCTCCTTGTCGAGGGCATCAAACGAGATCCGCGTCACGAAGAATTCGACGTCTTCGCATCGCCAGCCTGGGTGTTGTGCAGCGATCTCCTGCTGCCGAGAATGCGGCATCCCACACCGATACGCCACGAGGTCGTCTCGCCACTGCTGCATCATGGGAACGAAGGCGTCATAGCTCATTCGAACGTTGGTCGCCATTGCCGCGTCGATGGCCGCGCTTGCGACTTCGATTCCCGATGGGCCGGCTTGGCTTTGGTTCCAATCGCCGCGCGGGCCCTGACCCGCGTCAACAACGATAAAAAGTTGCCGCCGCACATTGATCGCATCTTTTTCGCTCATGGGACCGTAAGCCGTGCCCAGCAGCAGTCGTGATTGGAAAATCGTAGCCAGGCCGTAGTTGTCTGTCACCCCGCCATCGACCAGCTTGATGTACTTTCCCTTCGAAATATCCCGGTGACCGCGAACGGCGTTTGCCAACGCGCCAAACAGCAGCGATTGCCCAGGCGCCTGGGCGTAGTCAAGGTTCGGCAGCGGTGCACTACAAGCCTCGGGATGCTTTTGAAGGACGATCGGTGCAAAAAAGAGCGGGACCGCCATGGATGCTGCGACAGCCTCGGAAACGGGAAAGCTCGCGAGATCACTGCATAGCGCATCGAATGCCAACTGGTTGAACGGAAACGCGACCCGGTAGTAGACGTTCGTGGCGTTGATCCAAACGATTGGCTTGCCGCGCCGGAACATGTCGGCGTACGTCGCGCCCTTGAACACGTCTTCGTCGAGCCATGTCCGGAGATCTTCCCGATCGTTGAGCCCACCCGCGAAGAGACGCGCAAGGTTAAGCGGATTCAGGAGACTGAAGCGAAGTCCCGCTTCTCCGTCTTTCAAGAGCACTGATCGAAAGTTCGCCAGGCTGGCCTTGCCGTGCAGACCGTAGTACGCAGCGGTGATGGAGCCTCCGGACACGCTGCTAATCAATGCGACGTCGTCGAGCAGTGACGCGCCGCCAGGACCTCTCACGGCGTCGAGCCCCTGCAGCGCTCCAAAGGCGAAGGCTGCGGCTCGCGTGCCGCCGCCAGAGAACGACATGGCGACGGTTGTCTGGCCGGCGACATCGGTGGGTTCGCGCAGGGCCGTGGAAGCGCTACCAGCAGCCGCGGCCTGAGGCAGGTTGCGCGGAACATTGTGAGGAAGCGACCCGCAGGCACTAAGTCCCGCAAGTAGAAGCAGCATCAGAATGAGGTCTGCCCTGCCGCAGGCTATACGCCAACGCAGGCTACTCTTGCGGCGAAGAGCATGATCATGTCGAAATTTCCACATTTGGATTTCCACATTTGGACTAGGTCAGGAACGTGTCGGCGTGGTGGCGGCCCACAGGAAGAAAAGTTCGGGTTTTGCTGCCGCGCAAACGCACAATTGCTCCGCGGGCTCCCGCGTGACGTGGAACAACGGCAAGCTGACCGGACAAAAGCCGCCATTGAAACTCCAGGAAATCTGGGCGATTTTAACCAAGCTACAGATGTCTGCGAACATCCGTGAGCTGGCAATGTTCTTATGATTGATAGCAAACTTCGTTATGTGACCTGACTCAGTTGCTGGCGCATTTGCACAAGGCAGTCATGCCAAAATGTGATTCAAGGCAGACAAATGAAGCCCGTCATTGATTGGCATCCCCGTGGCAAAATTTCGCCGTTCGGTCCCCTTGACCGGATCACCGGTACGGCAATTCACCTGCCCCACCAGGCGCCCCGAAACATCAAATACAGCTATCGACTTGAGAGCGGAACACGGCAGATGAACCCATTATTTTACTTCGGCCATGAGAGCGGTGTCAGCTTCCCGGTCGTATGGGAAGATGACGATCGCGTTGTCGGTAGAGGTTGGCTCCCCGGCCGAGATGGCATGCCAAAGGCTGTACTGGCTGTGTGGCACGCAGCCGAGCACCCGCGCCCCACTAGCCTCGCGCACGAATACGGCTTGAAGGACGAACTGGACGGCAGTTGGGCGGTAAGACCGCTGGAGCTTGTGCGCGAGCGTGGCCGGACTGTTTTACTGCTTGACGACCCAGGTGGCGAGCCGCTTGCCAAGCTGCTGGGCACCCCCATGGAGGTCGGCCGTTTCTTGCGCCTGGCCATCAGCATCGCCGCGGCCTTGGACCAGTTCCACCAGCGGGGTCTTATACACAAGGACATCAAGCCGGCCCATATCCTGGTGAACGATGCCCCAATCGAGGCCCGGCTCACGGGCTTCGGCATTGCCTCGCGCCAGTCGCGCGAGCGCCAGGCACCGGCGCCACCGGAAGAGATCGCCGGCACGCTGGCCTACATGGCCCCCGAGCAGACCGGACGCATGAACCGGTCAATCGACGCGCGGAGCGACCTCTATTCGCTCGGCGTCACGCTCTATCAAATGCTCACGGGCGTGCTACCGTTCGCCACCGACGACCCGATGGAACTGTTGCACAGCCATCTCGCACGACAGCCAGTGCCGCCGGCGGAACGGGTACCGTCGATCCCGGCCTTGCTTTCCGCCATGGTGATGAAGCTGCTCTCCAAGACAGCGGAGGAGCGCTACCAGACCGCAGCGGGGCTGGAGGCCGATCTACGGCGCAGTTCGGTCGCATGGGAAAGCCGGGGAAGCATTGCCACCTTCCCGCTCGGCGAGCACGACCTGCCTGATCGCCCATTGATTCCGGAGCGGCTCTATGGACGGGAGCGCGAGATTGAAACCTTGCTCGCTGCCTTCGATAGGGTGGTGACCCAGGGCACGCCGGAGCTTGTGCTGGTCTCCGGCTACGCCGGTATCGGGAAGACCTCGGCCGTGCTTGCGTTGCGCAGCGCACTGGCGCTCAGGAATGGCCTCTTTGCCTCGGGCAAGTTCGATCAGTACAAGCGAGACGTCCCGTATGCGACGTTGGCTCAGGCTTTCCAGAATCTGGTCCGCCCACTACTGGGCAAGAGCGAGGCCGACTTGGCGCCCTGGCGCACCGCACTGGCGGAGGCGCTGGGCCCGAATGGCGGCCTCATGGTGCCGCTCATACCCGAGCTCGGGCTGATTCTGGGGCCGCAGTCGCCGGTGCCGGAACTGCCCCCGTGCGACGAGCAGCACCGATTCCAGATGGTTTTCCAGCGCCTGCTTGCCGTCTTTGCCCAACCCACGCATCCGCTGGCACTCTTTCTCGACGACCTGCAGTGGCTGGACGCGGCAACACTCGATCTGCTCGAGTATCTGGCGACCCAGCCAGAGGTACGCCACGTGCTGCTTATCGGAGCCTATCGGAATGACGACGTCAAGCCCGGACATCCGTTGCTACTGCGATTGCCGGCAATCCGCCAGGCCGGGGGGCGGGTAAATGACATCACGCTTTCCCCCCTTGGGTTCGACGATGTAATCAGACTCATCGTCGATGCCTTGCATTGCGCACCTGGGGACGCCGCACCTCTGGCCCGACTGGTGCAGGAGAAGACTGGCGGTAACCCATTTTTCGCCATCCAGTTTCTCACCGCCCTGACCGAAGAGGGGCTGCTCGTTTTCGATCATCGTGGCGCGCGCTGGTCTTGGGACCTTGAGCAGATTCGGGCCAAGGGTTTCACCGACAATGTGGTCGATCTCATGCTCGCCAAGCTGAGGCGCCTTCCCGCGGCGACCCGTAACGCCCTGAAGCAGTTGGCGTGTCTCGGCAATGACGCGGCGATCGCTAGCCTGGCCATGGTCCAGGATGCCAGCGAGGCGGAGCTGGACGCGGCTCTGCGGCCGGCGGTACGCGCCGGACTTGTGTTGCGTTTGGGAAATACCTACCGATTCCTGCACGATCGTATCCAGGAGGCGGCCTACGCGCTGATTCCTGAAGGCGCGCGGCCGGCAGCGCACCTCGCGATTGGCAGGCGGCTCGCTATGGGCACGCCGCCTGAAGCAATAGCGGAGCGTGTCTTCGAGATCGTCGGTCAGCTCAACCGTGGCACCGACCTTATCACCGCCGCCGAGGAACGGGAGCAAGTGGCCGAGCTGAATCTGCTTGCCGGCCAGCGCGCCAAGGCGTCCACGGCCTACGCCTCGGCGCTGACCTATCTCACCGCCGGCGCAGCGCTCATGCAGGGGGACGCCTGGAAGCGCCGGCCCAAGTTTGCTTTCGCGCTCGAGTTCCACCTCGCCGAATGCGAATTTCTGACCGGCGCGCCGGCCGCGGCGGACGCGCGCCTGGCCGAGCTTGCGTGCCGTGCCGCCAGCCTCCCCGATCTGGCCTCCGTCACCCAGCTGCGGCTGGAGCTGTTTCTGGCCCTCGGCCAGCGCGAGCGCGCCGTCGAGGTGGGCCTCGACTACCTGTACCGCGCCGGCGTCCAGTGTTCGGCACACCCGACAGATGAGGAGGTTCTGCAGGAATACGACCGGATGTGGCGGCAACTTGGCGACCGTCCGATCGAGGCGCTGCTCGACCTGCCGATGATGACCAATGCGGTCGCGTGCGAGACCATGGATGTTCTGACCGCGCTGATGCTGCCGGCCTGGTACACCGACGTGAACCTGGGCTCCCTCATCATCGGGCGGATGGCAAACCTCAGCCTCGAGCAGGGCAACAGCGACGCGTCGTGCCTCGCCTATACCTGGCTCGGCATGATCCTGGGGCCTCGGTCCGGCGACTACAAGGCGGCATTCCGCTTCGGCCAGCTTGGCCTGAGCCTGGTCGAGCAGCGCGGGCTGGACCGCTTCAGGGCGCGCGTCTACCAGGCTTTCGGCGGCCACGTGATGCAATGGACGCAACCCATCCGTGCCGCGCGCAGCCTGGTCCGGCGCGCTTTCGACGTGGCCAGCAAGCTTGGTGACCTTACCTACGCGTCCTTCGCGCGCAACAACCTCATTACGCAGTTGCTCGCCTGCGGCGATCCGCTTGCCGAGGTGCAGAACGAAGCTGAAGCCACGATCGGCTTCGCGCGCCGTGCGAGCTTCGGTCTCGCCGTCGACCGGGTTACCCCCCAGCTCCAGCTAGCGCGAACTCTGCGCGGACTGACCCCGGTGTTCGGCGTCTTCGATGATGATGATTTCAACGAGGAGGAGTTCGAGCGGTATCTGGATGAGGCTCCGGGCCCCGCCCTCGCCACCTGCTGGTACTGGATCCGAAAACTGCAGGCACGCTTCCTCGCCGACGACCACGCAGCCGCCATAGCGGCGGCGGACAGGGCAGAAAGTCTCCTCTGGACATCACCATCGTTCTTCGAGCAGGCGGAATACCACTTCTACACAGCGTTGGCGCGAGCCGCATGCTGCGGCACAGCCGCCGCGCCAGAACGGACCCAGCACCTGGCGCCATTGGCCGCACATCATCGCCAGCTCCTTGTCTGGTCCGAGCATTGTCCGGAGAATTTCGAGAACAGAGCCGCATTGGTTGGCGCGGAAATCGCCCGCCTCGATGGGCGCGAAGTTGATGCAATGGGCCTCTACGAGCAGGCCATCCGCTCCGCGCAGGACAATGATTTCATCCATAACCAGGCACTCGCCAACGAGTTGGCCGCGCGATTCTATGCTGCGCGTGGCTTTGAAAAGGTTGCCCGCGTGTATTTGCAGGATGCCCGCCATGGCTATCTTCGCTGGGGCGCCGGCGGCAAGGTGCGGCAACTCGATGCGTTGTATCCGCACCTCTGGGGGGAAGAGCGAGCACCCGCACCAACGACGACCATTGGGGCGCCGGTCGAACACCTGGACCTTGCCACCGTGATTGCCGTGTCGCAAGCTGTGTCCGGCGAGATCGTCCTGGACAAATTACTCGACACACTCATGCGCACCGCGATTGAACAGGCCGGCGCGGAACGGGGACTGCTGATCCTGCCCCGAGGGTCCGAGCAGCGCATCGCAGCAGAGGCTACGACCGGTGGCGATATTGTCACGGTGCAACTCCGCGACGAGAGCGTGACTGCGACTGCGCTGCCGGTATCAATGCTCCACTATGTCCTGCGCACCCGCGAGAACATCATTCTCGACAATGCGGCGACACAGATGCCGTTTTCCGACGATCCGTACATTCTGCAGCATCATGCCCGATCCATTCTCTGCCTCCCACTGCTTACGCAGGCCAAGCTCGTCGGTGTGCTCTACCTGGAGAACAACCTCGCGCCGCGCGTCTTCGTGCCAACCCGCACCACCGTGCTGAAGATGCTCGCCTCGCAGGCGGCGACCGCGCTGGAGATTACTTGTTTGTACCGGGATCTCGCACAACGCGAAGCGAAGATTCAGCGCTTGGTCGAGGCCAACATCATCGGGATCTGCCTCTGGCACATGGACGGCCGAATCCTCGAGGCCAATGACGCGTTCCTCCGCATGCTGGGCTACGACCGCGAGGACCTCGCCTCAGTCCCTTTGCGCTGGACGGACCTGACGCCCCCGGACTGGCGCGAGCGTGACGCAAGGTTGGTCCAGGACCTTCGGATCAGCGGGACCTTGCCGCCGTTCGAAAAAGAGTTCTTCCGCAAGGATGGAAGCCGCGTGCTCGTCCTGCTAGGGTGCGCGACATTCGAAGAGGGTGGGGAACAAGGTGTCTCCTACATACTTGATCTAACCGAGCGCAAGCGCGCCGAGGAGGCGCTGCACCAGGCACAGGCCGAACTCGCACACGTTACCCGCGTGACGACGTTGAACGCGCTGACAGCCTCGATCGCCCACGAGGTCAACCAGCCGCTGGCCGCCATCGTCACCAACGCCAATGCGGCCCTGCGCTGGCTCGCTCGCCAGCCGCCCGATCTGGCCGAGGTGCGAGATACGTTGGGGTGCATCGTTCAGGATGGCCATCGGGCTGGCGCAGTGATTGAAGGCATGCGTGCGCTGCTTAAGAAGACGGCCGCAGTCACGGCGCGCCTTGACATGAACGCCCTTATCGAAGACGCGATTGCCCTCATCCAGGGAGAGATAAGCCGCCATCAAGTCCTGCTCCGGACGGAACTCGAGCCTGACCTGCCGCCGGTTGCGGGTGACCGGGTGCAGTTGCAGCAGGTGCTCCTGAACCTGATGATGAATAGCATCGAGGCAATGAAAGAGGTGGCAGAGCGGCCGCGGGGACTGCTGATTCGGTCGCACCTCGACGCATCAGGGACTGTGCTGGTTGCCGTTCAGGATGCTGGCGTCGGGCTGGAGCCGCAAGATCTGGAGCGAGTTTTCCAGACCTTCTTCACTACCAAGGCGGAGGGGCTGGGCATGGGCCTGGCGATCTGCCGGTTGATCGTCGAGGCACACGGAGGACGGCTGTGGGCGTACCCCAATGTGCCTTGCGGGGCCGTGTTTCAGTTCACCCTGCCGCCTCAGGACTAGATGCCTCCCGCCGACCGCGGGAGGCTACGGGGACTCAATGCGGACAAATGCCGAGTTGCTGTGCCATCAATACAAACCCGGCAAAGGTGCGCGCCTTCATCTTGCGCATGGCCTGGCCGCGATGAATTTTCACGGTGACCTCGCTGATACTTAGCTCGCTGGCGATCCGCTTGTTCAGCAGACCGGCCACCACCATGCGCATGACCTCGGCCTCGCGCGGCGTCAGGCTCTGGTAGCCGGATCGCAGTTCATCCAGCTTACGCATGCCATGGCGACGATGCTGATCCTTTTGCAAGGCGGCCGCCACGGCATCGAGCAGGTCCTGCTCGCGGAATGGCTTCGCCAAGAAATCCTCAGCACCAGCCTTCATAGCGGTAACGGTCATGGGGATGTCGCCGTAACCAGTCATAAAAATGATTGGGACCTGGACGCCCATTTGGGACAGCTGAGTCTGCAGGTCCAGGCCACTCTGCCCGCGGAGCCTGACATCGAGCAGAAGGCAAGTGGGCACGTCCGGGAACGCGAATGCTAGCAGTTCGGCAGCGGATGCGAACAGTGCGACGCGCATCCCGACTGATCGGAAGAGGTTCTCCAACGCGCCGCGAAGCATCGCGTCGTCATCAACGATTAGCACCATCGCTTCATCACTCGCACTGGTGTCCGCGGTTACGAAGCTGTTGATTGTCACAGTCAATCTCCAGTGCACTCATCGGTGCGCGGGGTCTGGGCAGGCCCACTCACGCCAATTTGGCATGCCCCCCGCAAAACATTGCATTACAGCACATTGCCGGGGTCCTGAGTACCTATACCTTGGGGTTAGTTCGGCGTGGATCCTGGAGCCAGCCCCAGCCAGCCGGCATGCAGAATGCGACACATCAGAGTCGCACACAGCCCTATGTCACCCCACGCCGCAAGGGCCGGCGAAGCCACTCCCGCTTGGTGTGGCACGGCCTAGCGGCGTCGCGGTGAAACCAAGGCCGCGCACGACTAATACGATTCGCCAATGGCCATGGCCGACAGCGCCGACTATCCTTGCGTCAGGTTGCGATCCGGATACGAACGCCAGTCGCGGCCCTTATGCTTAGCCGCCCCGACGCGGCACTGTCGAGGCGGCTGGTGCCGCCGCAGCCCTACTCTCGCCCCCAACAGGAGCAACGCAATGTCCAATCCCAAGCTTGAAGTCCTCACCCCGCAGAACAGCCAGCTGATCTTCATCGACCACCAACCGCAAATGGCGTTCGGCGTCCAGTCGATGGACCGCCAGGCGATGAAGAACAACGTCGTCGGCCTGGCCAAGGCGGCCAAGATCTTCAATATCCCGACGACGATCACCACCGTCGAGAGCGAGTCGTTCTCGGGCTTCACCTATCCGGAACTGCTCGACGTGTTCCCGGACCAGAAGACGCTGGAGCGCACCTCGATGAACTCGTGGGACGACCAGAAGGTGCGCGACGCGCTGGCCGCCAACGGCCGCAAGAAGGTCATCGTCGCCGGCCTGTGGACGGA